>JAUWBF010000044.1 GCA_030601755.1 Verrucomicrobiota bacterium
CATGACCATGTCCCGGCCATGGAGACGGATGCTGGTGCCCTGCTGGGCCTCGATCGCATGGTAGTAAGGCGAGTAGCGCAGACGAAGCTTGGTGACTTGGTCGTCACGGCAACGCTGGCGGATGTCGGGTTTGGTCTTGGTGAAAAAAGGCAGGGCCATTCGCGATGCGAAACAGTGCAAAAGGTATGCCGTTATGAAAGCAATTTTTAGGAGAACGGATGAGCAGGCTGGACATTCCTGCGTGGCGACGAACATCAACGAGCCGTATTGCGCCTCCCGTGGCGTGAATTTGACCACATGCCCAAGCCTAGGATCAGCATCATCATGGCGGTTTACAATCGCCTCGACATCACCCGGCTCTGTCTGCCGACCCTCGACGCAAGCTTGGCCGGACGGGATGATGTCGAGATCATCATCGTGGATGACTGCAGCACCGACGGCACGCGGGATTTTCTCCGCGACCTGCCCCCGCCCTATCGCTTTATCCTGCGGGAGACCAAGGGCAACTTCGCCATCAACAACAATCTCGGAGTCCAGACGTCCGGCGGCGACATCCTGGTTTTTCTCAACAACGACACCGAGCTGCCCGCCGACTGGCTGAAACCGATGCTGGTGGCATTGGACGCTTGCCCCGGTCCGGTCGGCATGGTCGGCAACCTGCAACTCATCCCAGACACTGGCCGGGTCGATCACCTAGGGGTGGTTTTCCCACCTTGGCTGACCCCGCTGCACGTGGGTCAACATCGCCGGCGACTGCCCAAAGGCTTGCCCAGATTCAGCGAATGGAACGCCGTAACCGCCGCCTGTTGCCTGTGCCGCCGCGACACGTTCGAGGAGGTCGGCGGCTTTGATGAAGCTTACATCAACGGCTGCGAAGACATCGACCTATGCCTCAAAATGAAGCAGGCCGGCTACCGCCACTACACCGCCAACGAGAGCGTAATTCTCCACCACAAGGGCGCGTCGCCCGGACGCAAAAAGCACAATGACGTCAACCTGGACCGATTGCGCTCCCGATGGAGCGACTACATGATCGGCGATTTGGTGCCTCAAGACCGGCACCGCGCGGCGGTTAGCTACCTCCTCGGAGTCGCCTCCAGACCAACCAAGGCTAAGCCCGTCAGAACTATCCAGGCACTGACTGCTTTGATGAATCCCTTTTGAGAACCGGCCATGGCGTCCCATAGCCCAGACACGTCCACCACCGCCATCGCGCTTTGGTCAAAGGCCATTCGCGCATTGAGTGGGACTGCCGGGAGCAAAGACTCGGCAGTGTTGGCAGCTAGGAATGTATCCGGCCACCTGGACGTGTCCGTGGACCACGATCAGATCAGCGTCAGATGGTTCGCGGAGCGGATTGAAACAGACGCCGTGTGGGCGCAACTCGGCCGGCGATTGGTCCCGATGCCTCGCGACAACACATCGAAACACTTTGCGGTGAAATTCACCACCGGAGCCGGTTTGAAATACATCCGGCTGCACTGTCGCGACGCACAGGGCCGAACGCGTTCTCCGGCCAGCGCGTTGATCCGCATCGCGAAAGCCTCGACGCCTGCCTCGGTCCCTGTCGCGCCCAAAGCAACAACGCGACCGACCGTCAGCATCATCGTCCCCAACTTCAACCACGCCCCATTTCTGCGCCAAAGACTGGAAAGCATCTACTGGCAGACCTATCCCCACTTTGAGGTCATCCTGCTCGACGATTGTTCAACCGACCAAAGCCGAGACATCCTGGCCGAATACCTGGAGCGATATCCCGAAAAAACCCGCCTCGTGACCAACACCCAAAACAGCGGCGGCCCCTTTCGCCAGTGGGCCGCCGGCATTCGCCTCGCCCGAGGGGATCTGGTCTGGATCGCTGAAAGCGACGACTGGTGCGAACCGGACTTTCTGCAAACACTGGTGCCGTTGTTTGACCGGCCCGACGTGTTGCTCGCGCACGCGCTGACCCGCTTTGTCGACGGCGAGGGACGCCCGATGCGAACCTCCTACGACCGTTACGTCGGTTCCCTGTCCCGTCATAGATGGAGACGAGACCACATCGCTTCCGCCAACGAGGAGGTCGTTGCCGGCATGGGAATTCGCAACACCGTCCCCAACGCCAGCGCGGCGCTGTTTCGCAAGCCGACCGACCTGCCATTGCTCGAGAACGAGAAATGGCTTTCGATGCGCACCTGCGGCGACTGGGTCTTTTATCTGCACCGCATGCGTGGCGGCTCAATCGCCTTCACCCGTCGCACGCGCAATTACTACCGCAACCACTCCAGCAACACGTCCCTGCCCGCGCAATCGAGACCGGACTACTATCGCGAACACGAGCAGGTCGCGGTGACATTGCAGGAACTCTATGCGCCCCCTGCGGCCGTATTCGAAAAACACGAGGCGGTGCTCCGACAACGCATCGCCAAAAGCACCGAGAACCTGCCTTCGCTGAACGAGCTGTTTTCCATCGACCGCATTCTTCGCACCGCAGCCCCCAAGCCACTGCATGTGCTGGTGTGTTGCCATGGCTTTGTGCCGGGCGGCGCGGAGTCATTCGCCATTTCCCTCGCCATCCGTTTCCGAACCTTGGGTTGCACCGTGACTTTTGCCGACTTCGAAGGCGGCCCCGAAGACACCGGCATACGCATCCGGCTGCCCGGCGACATCCCGGTGGTTCATCCCGGGCGCGTGTCTCCTCGCGAGTCCGGTCTTACCTGGCAACGAATGGGCGTCGACATCATCAGCACCCACCACTGGAGAACGGATTTATACTGCGCCAAAGCCGTGGACTCATTGCCGGTCGCACGGCGCCCCGCGCTGTGCTGCACCCACCATGGGTTTTACCACTTGGATGCGGGTAATTTGCTGCGATATCGATCGCTGTTCTCGCGTGCGGTGTCGTCATGGGTGCATGTCGCCCGATCCGGCGGCCGCCCATTCAGATGCCTCGGGGTTGATGAAGCCGCGACGGGCGTGCCCGAGTTCCATATCCCCGCCGGCATCTCACTACCCGCCCCCAAGCCCGTGTCGCGTGCCGAACTCAACATACCGGAGGACGCCTTCGTGCTTTGTCTGGCGAGCCGGGCCATTCCCGACAAAGGCTGGCGCACGGCCATCGAGGCGGTTCGGATCGCTCGCGAACAAGTCTCGCGGCCGCTCCACCTGCTGCTGGCGGGCAACGGCCCGGTTTATGACGAACTGATGCACGAGTCTCTTCCGGGCTGGATATCGCTGCTCGGACACCGCAAGGGCATCCCCGACATCTATGCAAGCGCCGACATCGGCCTGTTGCCGAGCACCTACCCGGCCGAAAGTTGCCCGCTGACACTCATCGAATGTCTCGCCGTGGGCACCCCGGTCGTGGCTACCGATGTCGGCGATATCAAAGCCATGCTGACCACCGCCGACGGCGACAGGGCCGGAACGGTTGTGCCTGCCGGCCCCTCCGAATCACTCTCCAAACGGCTGGCCGGAACCATCGCCACATTTGCCTCAGATCACCGCTTGCTGGATCAAACCCGCCTCGTCACCAAAACAGCCGCGGCGAGATTCGACATTAACGCATGTGCCGAGGCTTATCTGCGGCACTTTGAAAAGTTCTGTCGGCGAACAGACTAGTTTAGTCCGTCAACTCTTACGTCGATGTGAAGATCAGCCTAGACATTCATTACAAAAAAAATTGTAAGGACTGCAATGCCTGCAACGGAGACCGAACGAGAGATCATCGCCTATTGGGTGGAAATCGCCACCGGCCTGGGATTTCCCCGTTCCATTGGCGAAATTTATGGCGTGCTTTTCATCTCCAAAGATCCGCTGAGCGCAGACGACTTGGTCGGGCAACTCGGCATCAGCCGCAGCGGAGCCGGCCAAGGCCTGCGTGCATTGCTGGAAATCGGCGCCATCCGGCCCGCGCATGTCCTCGGTAGCCGCAAAGAGTATTTTCAGCTCCAAACCGACCTCGGCATTCTGGTGAAGCAGCTGCTCAACGCCCGCATTTTCCCCAAGCTCGAAGAGCTCAGCAGACGGCGACAGACCCTCGCACAAGCCGTCAGCCAACACGGCCCCTCGCACATCACCCAGCGCTTTGAAAAGCTCGAACGATGGCACGGCAAAGCGGCGCCCGTCCTGAAGCTGCTCAAAGCGTTGGCATAAGCCCTTTCCCACTAAACGACCATGATCTACCTTCTCGGCGGTTCAGGCTACGTCGGCCTCGCCTACCAAGACCTGCTCCGCGCCAAGGGCATTCCCTTCAAAAACCTGCGCCGCGCCGATATCGACTACACCGATGTCGCCACGCTCACCGCCGCGCTCAAGGCCGACCGTCCAGCGTTTCTGATCAACGCCGCCGGCTACACCGGCAAGCCCAACGTCGACGCCTGCGAGTTCGACAAGACCAACTGCCTCTTCGGCAACGCCATCCTCCCAGGCCGCATCGCCGAGGCCTGCGCCGCCGCAGGCGTGCCATGGGGCCACGTTTCCTCCGGCTGCATCTTCACCGGCAAGCGCGCCGACGGCACCGGCTTCACCGAGACCGACGCTCCCAACTTCACCTTTCGCCAAAACAACTGCTCGTTTTACTCCGGCACCAAGGCCCTCGGTGAAGAAATCCTCGCCGGCGCGCCCTCCGTCTACATCTGGCGCCTGCGCATCCCCTTCGACCACCGCGAAAGCCCGCGCAACTACCTCACCAAGCTCATGCGCTACCAGCGCCTGCTCGAGGCCGAGAACTCCATTTCGCAACTCCACGAATTCGTCGCCGCCACCTTCGCCTGCTGGGAAAAACACATTCCCTACGGCACCTACAACGTCACCAACCCCGGCCACGTCACCACCCGCGAGGTCGTTGACCTCATCCTCGAAAGCGGCGTCTGCAAAAAAGACTACGCGTTCTTCAGCGATGAATCCGACTTCATGGCCAAAGCCGCCAAGACCCCGCGTAGCAACTGCGTCATGTCCTCGCAAAAACTCACCGCCGCCGGCATCGAGATGACCCCCGTGCGCGACGCCATCCGCGCTGCCCTCGCCAACTGGCAACCCGAGTCCGTCCAATGAGCACGTCACGCAAAATCCTCGTCACCGGCGGCGCCGGCTTTATCGGCTCCAATCTCGTCCGGCTCCTCGTCACCGCACAAGGCCACGACGTGCTCAACGTCGACGCCCTCACCTACGCCGGTAACCGCCATTCGCTCGCCGACCTCGACGGCAATCCTCGCCACCGCTTCGCCCAAGCCGACATCTGCGACGCCGCCGCGATGCAAAAACTCTTCGCCGAGTTCGCGCCCGACTGGGTCATGCACCTCGCCGCCGAGAGCCACGTCGACCGTTCCATCGACGGCCCCGGCGCCTTCATTCAGACCAACGTCGTCGGCACCTTCACGTTGCTGCAAGCCGCCCGCGCCCACTACGAATCCCTGACCGGCGAGGCCCGCGACCGCTTCCGTTTCCTGCACGTATCGACCGACGAAGTCTACGGCACGCTCGGCGCCGACGGACTCTTCACCGAAGACACCCCCTACGACCCGCACTCCCCCTACTCCGCCAGCAAGGCCGCCAGCGACCACCTCGCCCGCGCCTGGGCCGACACCTACAAGCTGCCGGTCCTCGTCACCAACTGCTCCAACAACTACGGCCCGTATCAGTTCCCCGAAAAGCTTATCCCCGTCGTCATCCTCAAGGCCCTGCGCGGCGACCCCATTCCCGTTTACGGCAAAGGCGAAAACATCCGCGACTGGCTCTATGTCGGCGACCACGCCGAGGCCCTGCACTCCGTCATCGCCAACGGAAAAGTCGGCGAGACCTACAACATCGGCGGCAACAACGAACGCCAAAACATCGACCTCGTCCGCCTGCTCTGCTCGCTGCTCGACGAACTCCGTCCCCGCGCCGACGACAAGCCCTACGCCGACCAGATCACCTTCGTCACCGACCGCCCCGGCCACGACCTGCGCTACGCCATCGACGCCACCAAGATCAAACGCGAACTCGGCTGGACCCCGAAACAAGACCACACCTCCGGCTTTCGCCAAACCGTCCAGTGGTATCTCGACAACGAGGCCTGGACCTCCGCCATCCTCAGCGGTGCCTATAAACTTGAACGCCTCGGCACCAACGCCTGACCCATGAGCACCACCCAACGCAAAGGCATCGTCCTCGCCGGCGGCTCCGGCACCCGCCTCTATCCTCTGACGATAGCCGTCTCCAAGCAGCTGATGCCGGTCTACGACAAGCCGATGATCTACTATCCGCTGTCGATCCTCATGCTCAGCGGCATCCGTGATATCCTGATCATCTCCACCCCTAACGACCTCCCCCTCTTCCGCCGCCTGCTTGGCGACGGCAGCCAGTTCGGCGTCACCTTCAGCTACGCCGAGCAACCCTCGCCCGACGGCCTCGCCCAAGCCTTCACGATCGCCGCCGACACCGGCTTTCTCACCGGCAACGAACCCGTCGCCCTCGTCCTCGGCGACAACCTCTTCTACGGCCACGAACTCGCCAAATCGCTCAAAACCGCGACCAGCCAAACCTCCGGTGCCACCATCTTCGGCTACCACGTCGCCGACCCCAAGGCCTACGGCGTCGTCGAGTTCGCCCCCGACGGACGCGTGCTCTCCATCGAAGAAAAACCCGCGCATCCAAAATCCAACTACGCCGTGCCCGGCCTGTATTTCTACGACAAGCACGTAGTCGCCCTCGCCCGCTCGCTCAAGCCCAGCCCCCGAGGCGAGCTGGAGATCACCGACCTCAACCGCCGCTACCTCGAACGCGGCGACCTGAGAGTGGAACTGCTCGGCCGCGGCACCGCCTGGCTCGACACCGGCACTCACGACAGTCTGCTCGAAGCAGCTCAGTTCGTGCACGTCATCGAGAACCGCCAGGGTCTGAAAATCGCCTGCCTCGAGGAGATCGCCTTCCGCCAGAGCTGGCTCGACCGCACAGCCCTTGAGAGCGCGATCAAGGCCTTGGGTAAGTCCGGTTACGGGACATACCTGCGCGGTTTGTTGGCTTAACACACACCCATGCTCGCCATTGTTACCAAGCACCGTTTTTTGCTCTGGCAGTTTATCCGCCGGCAGATCGAGCAGCGCCACCGAGGCAGCATGCTGGGTTTGGCTTGGAGCGGCCTTCAGCCCCTGCTGCTGATGACCGTTTACACGGTGGTCTTCGGCCTGATTTTCAAGGGTCGTTATTCCGGATCTGATGACCATTCGACGTTGGACTACGCTCTCGGTGTCTTTTTAAGCGCGACGATATTCCAGACGATCTCCGAGACGATCACGACTTCAGCGTCGGCGGTGCTAAGCCAGCCAAACCTGGTCAAAAAAGTGGTCTTCCCTCTGGAGGTTCTGCCCTTGGCCAATCTCGGTGCGATGCTTTACCAATTTTGCGTCAGCATGGTGCTGGTGCTGGCCGGCATCGTCACTTTCGGACCCGGCTTGAGCTGGAGTTCCTTTTACGTCGTGCTGGCCTTGCTACCGTTGGTCCCGCTCACACTAGGCATCGCCTTTCTACTTTCCGCTCTAGGGGTCTTTTTGCGGGATATTCAACATGCAGCCGGACCACTTAGCATGGTTTTGATGTATTCCAGCGCCGTCTTCTACTCCACCTCAATGGTGCCCACAAAGATATGGACATGGCTGCGCTTCAACCCGCTTGTGCATGTGGTGGAACAGGCGCGAAACACGTTGCTCTGGCACCAACCTCCGCAACTGGGCGGGTTGCTTTACAGCCTGTGCTTCGGTTCGGTGCTCTGCCTGATCGGCATATTCATTTTCAAAAAATTAAAGCCGGCTTTCGCCGACGTCATCTAAAACGTCATTATGTCGGAAGTTGCCATCCAGATTGATCGAATCAGCAAAGCGTATCGTATTTGGCGCGATCCGTCTGCCCGGCTCAAAGCCCCCCTATGGGATACCTTGGGTGCGATGATTCCCAAGCGCCTTCGCCCAGCCGCCTTGGAACATCGCCTCGGACACCAAGGCAAGCATCGCTACTACACCGATTTTTTTGCGCTCCACAATGTGAGCTGCGTGATTCCACGCGGGCAGACGGTTGGACTCATCGGTCGCAATGGCTCCGGCAAAAGCACCTTACTACAAATCATCGCCGGCACATTGACCCCCAGTGGAGGTGCCGTGCTCAAGTCAGGACGAATCGCCGCCCTGCTCGAGTTGGGCAGCGGTTTTAATCCAGACTTTACCGGCCGGGAAAATGTTTTTCTCAACGCTTCAGTGCTCGGCTTGTCACGACGTGAGACTGAAGCAAAATTGACTGACATTTTGGCTTTCGCCGACATCGGCGCCTTCATCGATCAGCCTGTCAAAACCTATTCAAGCGGCATGATCGTGCGACTGGCCTTTGCCGTCTCGATTCACGTCACTCCGGACATTTTGATTATCGACGAGGCGCTTTCGGTGGGCGATGAGCTTTTTCAACGCAAATGCTTTTCCCGCATCGAGGCGATCAAGGAGGCGGGAGCCACGATCCTTTTCGTATCCCACTCGGGAGCATCGGTCATTGAACTCTGTGACCGCGCAATCCTGCTCGACGGAGGAGAAATCATTGCCGACGGATCACCCAAGCGAGTGGTGGCCGACTACCATAAGATGCTCTACGCCTCTGCCGAGAAGCAGACAGAAATCAAGCAGGCCCTATTGGCGGCCCGCAGTCATCAGCAGAACTCATCCGAGGAGCAATCCGCAGACGGATCCTCCAGGACGGTCAAGACCGCAACGTCGACACCGCCTGCGGAGATCGAGGAGCGTTTCGATGAAGGCATGTCGCCCACATCCACGCTGAGTTACGAACCACGGGGCGCGTTCATTCAGGAACCTCGCGTAGAAACCTTGGACGGAAGGCGTGTCAACCAACTCGTTCGTGGGCGCGATTACCTTTTTAAGTATCGCGTGCACTTCAACCAAGCGGCCGAGTGTGTGCACTTCGCCATGCTGGTGAAGACCACCAGCGGATTGGAACTTGGCGGAGGCGTCACTGCGCACAATGCCCCTGCCAGCATCCCCTTCGTCGCCGCAGGAACAGCGCATGAGATTACTTTCCGCTTTTCATGTCGTTTAAACAGCGGTGTGTATTTCCTCAATTGCGGCGTGGTAGGCCATCAAGGCGACAGTCTCGTTTATCTGCACCGGATCATTGATGCCTCCACCTTCCGCGTCATGCCCGTGCCCGACAATCGGCTCACCGGCATCGTGGACCTCGTTTGCGATCCGATCATTACCCCCATATGAACAAGACCTTGCAAAAGCCTCTGCTTGTGGTCGTGCTCGGGATGCACCGCAGCGGAACCAGCGCCGTTGCCAAAAGCCTGGAAATCTTTGGTGTAAGTCTCGGCAAGTCGCTGATCGCCGCACAGGCCGACAATCCCAAAGGATTTTGGGAAGACGAGCTTCTGGTTTCTCTGAACATACGGCTGCTGCAAGAACTCGGTAGCTATACCGACAGCCTGACCCCGCTCGCAGATGATGCGCTCGAAGCCGTGCTTCACGGCCCGTTTGCGACCCAGGCAAAAGACTACCTATCCAGCCGCCTGAAGGATCATCCGCACTTTGGAATCAAGGACCCTCGCATGCCTAGACTGCTTCGGTTCTGGTGTCCGCTGCTCAAGACCCTCGGAGTGGAAACCCGCTACGTCATCACATTGCGGCACCCGGGTAATGTCGTGCGCTCCCTCCAGCGACGCGAGGAGCTTTCGGCTGAAAAATGCTACTGGATGTGGGTTGTGCACATGATCGAGTGTCTGCCACTGCTGCGGTCACCACACACGGTCGTAATCGATTATGACCGGTTGATGACTTCTCCCGCCGATGAACTCCTGCGGGTCGGTAGACGACTAGATCTGCCCGCCAACCCGGAGACTCTCGACACGTTTACCCGTGATTTTCTCGACGATAACCTCCGGCACAATCGCGATCCGGCCGACGGCCTGGACTATGATCCTGCCTGCCCGCCACTTGCCTTTGAACTTTATCAAGCGCTGATGCTGGAGGCCCGGGATGAGTCTGCGATCACTGACGCGCAGCTGCAGGTCTGGAGGAAACGGTTGGACGAGTGCCAATCTTCGTTTCGACTGATCGACCAGCTCCAGACAGACGCCGCCCAACAACGGGACATTGCACTAAATCTCCGCAGTAACCACGAGGTGCTGAACAAGCGACTCAACAGCCTCTCCCAACAGCTGACAGACCTTGATGCCGCGAATACATCGCTCAGTGCACAACTAGAGGCCGTGACCTCACGGCTTCAATCACTCGCCGCACAGCTTGCCGACAAAAATGTCTCATTATCCTCCGCAGACGAACGGATCAGAATGCTATCAGACAAAATCCATCGCATGCAAACATCGGTCAGCTGGCGCATCACCTCTCCACTACGCTTTCTCCGACGCCTGCTTACCGGACACTAATTTTTATGCAGCCACGCCACTTTTTGGGAAAACCCATTTACACGCGGCACAGTCCCGCAAAAACCGAAATCGAGTTTTCCGGATGGATGCACCGCGGGGACGGTCAACCAGTCTCTGCGGTGCGCCTTTGCCTCGGCTCTCGTCACATCGATTGCCAGCAAATCATGCGGGGAGATCTTGCCGGCAAATCTTTGGGCGGAGTCTCGATACAGGACGCCCGCATTGGATTTTCGGCGAAGTTCACAACTCGGCCCGGACTGAAATGGGTGCAGGTGCAGCACTTGGAGTCCAATGGAGGTTGGAGCACCGTGACCCGCCGACTTTTACGAGTGCCCAGAATCCCGGCGCCCAAGGATCGGACTGCATCGCCAACGTCTTTGGTCGTTCCCGTTGCCACCAGACCCCGCCGGGCTTGCCAGAACGACGGTGCACAAAAACGACGCGCCCCGATCTCAATCGTCATGCCCACCTACAACCGGGCCGACAGTCTGGCCGAAGTCGTGCGTGCCACCCAGCGGCTTTGCGCAGACTACGATTACGAATGGATCATCATCGACGACGGGTCGACTGACCACACCGCTTCGGTGCTCGAAACACTGTCCCGCGAGGCCCCGAGGCTACGCTTTGAATGCATCCGCAATGGTGGTCCAGGTCGAGCCCGTAACATCGGTGCAGCCATGGCCCGCCACGATGTCGTCTTGTTTATCGGAGACGACATACTCCCCTCCGATGAAGATTTTCTGCGTCCTCACGCCGAGTTGCACGCAGAGAACGACACCCCGTCCCTGGCCGTGCTGGGCAAAGTCGTCTGGCCGGATTGCGGTCGCATGTCCGTATCGCCCGTAATGCGGCACATACAGGGCAAGGGCGGCGAACAATTCGGTTACTCCGACTTTACTCCCAACTCCTTTTACGACTGGCGCTTTTTCTACACCTGCAACGTTTCGCTCAAACGCCGCGCGGTTGACGACTGGCTTACCGAGGGATTCTCGGAGCGCTTCCCGTTTGCCGCCTTTGAAGACGGCGAGTTCGCCTATCGGCTGGAAAAGAAACTGGGGGCGTTCCGCGTGTTTTACGCGCCCGCCTCTTGTGCGCAGCACCTACACCCCTACACCGTCGCCGGGTTCCTGCGGCGGCAGGAGTGCGCAGGAACCATGGCCCATACCTTTTTGGAAATGCACCCCGAAACGCTTCCCCTGCTCGGGGTAGCCGACATCAGGCAGACGCTAAATTGCCCGCCCTCGGGCCAACCCGACGCCCCCACTGCGGACTACCTCGCGCTGATAGAGGGCATCAAGGCATGGGCTCGGATCCTCGAATACGAGGGCTTGCTGGGCAACGAACCTTGGCATGACGAACTGCTGTTCGCCGTCTTTGAAATGGCCTATCTGCAAGGCTACGTTTCATTCGCCGCCAAAACTCACAGCAACCACGCCAAAGCCTACGCCACCATTCTTCAACGGGCCAAGATTCGTATCGGCCGCATCATCGAGTCGGAGCTGACCGCCGATCCCCGTTTCAAATCAGCCCTTCTCGGCCTGGCCTGAACATGTTTTCCGTCGTAATTCCGATCTATAACCACGCGCGCTACCTGAGGCGTGCCGTGGCCTCAGCCCTAGCCTCTCCGCTGGTCCGCGAAATCCTGCTCGTTGACGACGGCTCCTCCGACCATTCACCTGCCCTGGCTAGCGAGTTTGCCTTGGCCCATCCGGGGCGGGTTAGAGATTTGAGCGACTCCCCGCCGACCAATAAAGGCGCCCACGTTCGCCTGAATGAACTTTGCCGGGCCGCCACCCAACCATGGATCGCCGTGCTCAACTCGGACGACATTTTCGCGCCCCACCGCTTCGAGACGGCCGCGTTGCTTATCCGCGCGAAACGCTGCGAATTTATCGCTGGCGGCATTCTCATCATCGATCAGGACGGCCAGCCCATCGGCCGCAAACGGGGCATAGCGGATGCCGAGTTCGAAACCGGGCTTTTCGCCGACCTGGATGGGGCGCTGGACAGTGACCAACTGGCGGCCGTGCTCTGCAATCAAAACATCCTCGCGACCACCAGCAACATGCTGTTCTCCCGGTCGCTTTTCGATCGGATCGGCGGCTTTGCGGACCTGCGTTATTCCCACGACTGGGACTTTGCGCTCAGGGCCACCCAGATGGGGCGCTGCCTATGGACGCCTACGCCGCTGACGCTCTATCGTATCCATGCATCGAATACCATTAAGGAGATAACGCCGCACCTCGATGGCGAGGTGGTCCGCTTCTTTTACCGGCTGCTGCACGACTTCCCCGGCTTGGAATCGGACACTCTACGACTCAAGGCGCTCCAGGCCAATCGCTACCTAAAGCCTTACGTCGGGCTCGCCAATTCGGCGCGTTCGCGTCCGGCAATCACGCCCCCCTCCCCGGCCAGCGCCTTGGACACCTCCTTGGTGCGCAGGTTGGCCTCAGCTGCGCTGAGTCTGGCTTGGTTTGACCATGGCTACTTGCTGATCGCCGACTCGCTGTGTGAACCGCCGGCTTCGGAAGGCATGCGATTGATAACTCCTGAGCACTTGCGGTATCTGTGTGATGGTCCGGTCGAGGCTACCGCCAAAAGCACGCTTCCGGCCGGTGCAGGCCGGCTGCTACGTCTCCCCGGCCCACTTTGCGCTGAGGCTGACTCACTTTTGCCGCGCCTCAAAACGTCGGAGATTGATGAAGCCCTCAGCCGGCTGGCATCGAACTCGGTCATGCGCCCCCGTCCCGACGAAAAACTGCTCGATCTCTTCCAAGCCCTCATCACGCCCCGGTCGGGCAACAAGCCCCGCTGCCTGATTTTTCCCGCGTTTTTCGCCGTGGGCGGAGTCGAGCGTAATACCGTGGAAATCATTCGTGAACTTCGTGAGGATTACGACTTCTTGGTTGTATCCACCGAGCGCCACTCCAAAAGTCAGGGAAGCTTGGCTTACCAGCTCGACGAACTCGGCGTGCCCTCACTGGATCTCGCCGAAGTCGCAAACCGAGAACGCCACCTAGAACTCATCGCCACCATTAAGAGCGAATTCTCTCCGGATCTGGTGTGGATTTGCAACGGCTCACCATGGCTAGTGGAAAACGCTCCTCACCTGCGGAGACTGTTCGCCTCAGCCCCGATCGTGGATCAACAGGTTTATGACGTGGAACAAGGCTGGATCGCGCATTACCACCGCTCAGGCATCCAAGCGTCGGACCGCTTCATCGCGATCAACCGCCGAATTTACGAAAAGTTTGTCCACACACTGCGCATCCCCCGGCACCGAGTGCATCTGATCTATTCCGCCGTATCGCCAGAACGCATCGTGGCATCCCGCCTCACCGCCGAACAGCGCCTGAGCGCCAGACGCCAACTGGGCGTTTCTGAAAAGGCGCGCCACCTCTTCGCCTTCGTTGCTCGGCTCAATCCCCAAAAACGCCCTCTGCGATTTCTTGAAATCGCCCGACGCGCTCTGGCCGCGGATAGTCCGGATGTATTCATCATGGTTGGAGGCGGAGAACTGGAGGCGGAATGCGCGGAATTCGCCAACAGGCATCAACTGACCAACCTCATTCGCATACCCTACTCGCCCAACACCCCTGGATTGCTTGCCAGTGTCGACGCGTTGGTCATGACCTCGGCCTTCGAGGGACTACCCATCGTGCTGATTGAAAGTCTTGGCGTTGGCACGCCGGCTTTTTGCACCGACGCCGGCGACATTGGCGACCTGCTCGGGGAGACTCGGGCGGGCATAGCAGTGCCGTCCAAAATGGACGAGCCTGAAGTCTGGATGGAGTTCCTTCGCTTCTCCCGGGAAATCAACATCTTCCGAACCAACGCGATAGCCACTCGCGACGACGTGCTTGCGCGTTTTTCGTCCAACCTGATCGCC
This sequence comes from Verrucomicrobiota bacterium, assembly GCA_030601755.1. Classification (GTDB taxonomy): domain Bacteria; phylum Verrucomicrobiota; class Verrucomicrobiia; order Opitutales; family Opitutaceae; genus JAUWBF01. The sequence continues at coordinate 14,289 of JAUWBF010000044.1, forward strand.
AAACAATACCGCGAGTGCTTCTCTGAAGCCATCCGTGAAAGCCGCTCGCACTCCGCGGCAATACAGTGATGAGCATGCGCATACTGGTCACCGGAGCGTCGGGTTTCCTCGGACAAAACATTGTGCCCGTGCTTGTGGCCGCGGGGCATCACGTGCTCGCGATGACGCGAGATACTTCCTCGCCCCTTGCGCATTCCGACGCGGTGGAGCGCATCGTGGCCGACCTCAATCGTCCCGACGAGCAACTGCGCTCGGTGATTGCCGCCTGCGACGGCATCATACACCTCGCCGCAGACACCACACCGCGGAGTTCGGCCGGCTCGATTCTGGCCGATGCACAAGGCAGCTTGCTGCCCACGCTCAACCTCCTCGACTTGATCCAGTCCAATCCGGGCCCGAAGCTATTTGTTTACGCATCTTCTGGCGGCACGGTTTATGGTCATCCGCAAACCAGTCCGATAGAGGAGTCACACCCCACCCTGCCGACCAGTCCCTACGGTGTGGGCAAGCTCACCTGCGAGCACATGATCCGGCTTGTCGCGGAGTCCCGCGGTCTGCGGCACGTGATTCTGCGCATATCCAATCCCTACGGACCACATCAACACGCCCGCCGTAAACAGGGGGTGATCGGCGCCTGGATAAAAGCCGCGCTGGCCGACGACACAGTCGAGATGTGGGGCGACGGCTCGGTGATCCGTGATTACATCTACGTCCAGGATGTCGCCGCCGCCTTCTTATCTGTTTTGGAAAATCCACCTCCTTCAGACATTTACAATCTCGGCTCCGGCAAAGGTGCCACGTTGCTGGAGATCGCCCGCCTGATTGAGCTAAATCTCGGCCGCCCGCTCAAAATCGAGCGCAAGCCCATGTCGAGCTACGACGTGGGGGTAAACATCCTGTGCGTTAAAAAGCTTTGCGCCGCCATACACTGGTCTGCGGCTACCTCACTGCCTACCGGTATTGCTTCGACCATTACGTGGATGGCTCGTTATTCGGGCGTCTCAGACGCCGGCTCCGCTGGAAAACGACAAAGCGAAGCATCGCCCCCGCGAGCAGCCGACCGATGAGCCTGACCACATTGCTAAAGCTCGCGTTCAGGCTCCCCTCGACGCACCAACTCGTCGCGACGGCATCCCCCCACGGACAGATCACCTTGCGACTGAACGGCGAGATACCTGCGTCGACACCTAGTGCCACGTGACGGCCGCCTCGCCGCTATGAGTTACTTGCATTCGGCCCGAGCTGTGCCACTCAAAATCAACGGCGCACGCATTCTATCCGCACTGAGCACGATTTTGCGCACCACGCCATCTGAAGCGTTGCGCAAGCCGGAGATCGTAGGGTGAATGCCGGACACCAACGCCAAGGTTCGCCGCCAGACGCCCCCTGAACTCATCCCTCAAAGTCATTTCCACGCTCACGATGTCATACTATAAAGCAGTATTCCCGTTAGGCAGCTTCCTCGCGATTGTATCTCTCTCTTACGCCACATCGCCTGCCACCTACCCAGAGTCCTCACTCCCCGAGCTCGCACGTATCCTGGACACCGTTCCCTCCCACGCCCCGGAGCTCATCTCCCAAGGCATCCAGCAGGAGGAGTCCACCGCTCGCCTCAAGCAGGCCAAGGCCGCCTACTACCCGCGCCTCGATCTCGGCGGCAACCTCGGCTACCGCTACACCACCTACAACGGCAACCAGCCCGACGAGGACAAGTTTGGCCTGACGTTCAACGCCACCCTGCGCCGCCCGCTCTACCACTGGGGCGCCATCGAGGCTAAGATCCGCCAAGCCCGGCTCGACTACGCCAACGAGAACATTCTCTCCGAACTCGCCCTCCGCCGCATCGAACGCGATATCCGCGCCGACTACCTCTCGCTGCTCGTCAACCAGGCCGCCCTGCGCAACGCCCAGCTCCGCCGCAAGGTCAACGAGGAGCGCGCCGCTGTGCTCAAGACCAACGCCTCCTCCGGCACCGTCAGCGCCGCGGAGTCCGATCGCACCCGCCTCAATCTCGACGAGGCCCTCATGGACATCGAACAACTCGAGGCCGACCAAGACCGCATCCTCGCCACCTACCGCCGCAAGCTCGGCTGGGACGCCCCCCTCGCCCTCGACACCCCGCTCCCGCGGCCCGACACCCAGGCCGTGCTCGCCTGGATCGACTCCATCCGCAACGGCACCGCGACCACCGACCTCGACCACAACCCCGAGATCCTTCACCGCGAAAACCTCATCAAGCGCGAGGAAGCCGAACGCGTGCGCATCGCCGCCGCCCAACGCCCGCTCTTCAACTTCGCCGCCAGCGCCGGCCAGGGCCAGAGCAACACCGCCACGCAAAACAACGTCAGCACCCTGACCTACTTCGCCGGCATCGACGTCAGCTGGAACATCTTCGACGGCTTCGAGACCCGCAACCGCAAGCTCGAGTCCAAGCTCCGCCAGCGCCGACTCGAGAACAACCTGTCCGCCTTCCGCGCCGAGCTCGCCGCCCAGGCGGCCGACACGCTCACCCAGCTCGCATTTCAGACGCGCCGTCTGTCCCTTTCCACCCAGCGGGCCGACCTCAATCGCGAGTCGCTCGCCAGCAGTCAGCGCGACCTTGACGCCGGCCGCCTCTCCGCCGCCGCCTACCGCGAAAAACAACTCGCCCTGCAAGACGAGGAACTGGACCTGCTAAAAGCGCGCGCCGCGCTCCTCATGGGCATCACCGACTACCTCGACCTCGTCACTCCGCTGAACTGATCTCCGGCGCGACGCGCCCGCCCGCCATCACATGAAAAGCCTTCGTTTCGTCATCCCCGCCCTGCTGCTGGCCGGCATCGTCATCTACATCCTCCGCGGCGGCAGCGACGACATCACCGTGGCAACCGCCACGCGTCAGCTCGCCGTAGACGCAGTGCCCGCGATCGTCAACGTCCGCCCCGAGTTCCAGATCACGCTCACCAGCGAGGTCGCCGGCCAGGTCGTCAAATCGAACCTCCAACCTGGCAACAAGGTTCAAAAGGACGACGTCCTCTTCGAAATCGATCCGGTCAACTACCGCCTCGAACTCGACCGTCTGCAAAAGCTGCTCGTCAACCTCGACAGCCAGCAAGCCCTCACCTTCGAGGAAAAGGTCGAGCTGGACCGCAAGAAGGAGGACCTCGCCAACTTCGAGCGCCTCTACAAGGAGGGCAGCTACCCCGAACTCGAGATCAAGCGTCGACGCGAAGAGTTCACCATCCTCACCGAACAGCAGGAGAAAAACGCGCTCGCCCGTCAGCGCGAGCGCCTCGCCATCGAGTTCCAGATCGAGCAACAAAAGCTCAAGATCGCCCAGTGCGTCATCAAGGCCCCCACCGACGGCACCGTATCCGAAATCTTTTTCCATCCCGGCGAACTCGTCGCCGAGGGCTCCAAGCTCGTCGAGTTCTACAGCGACTCACTGCTAGTCGAGGCCCGCATCAACGAGGAGGACTTTTCCGGCATCAAGCCCGGCCTCGAGGCCTCCGTGCGCTTCCTCGCCTACGGCGGCCATCTGTATCCCGCCAAGGTTGAAAAAGTCCTGCCCAATCCCGATCCCGCCAACCAGCAATACCGCGCCTACCTGCAGGTCGACATCGAGCCCGCCCGACTCATCCCCGGCCTGAGCGGCGAGGCCAGCATCATCCGCAATCGCCGCGAGAACGCCTTGGTCATTCCCCGCGCCGCGGTTTACAACGGCGCCGTTTTCCGCATCGACGGCGGCACCGCGCGCCGCGTGCCCGTCGAGGCCGGCTTCCGCGGACTCAACGTCATCGAGATCACCGCCGGCCTCGAGGAAGGCCAGACCGTCGCCGTCTCCAACGTCGAGTCCCTGCGCGACGGCCAGAGCGTGAGCGTCGGAAATTGAGGGAATGAGGGAAAGGGAATGAGGGGCCAAGCATCCGCCCCGCCCTTTCACTTCTCCCTAACTCCCCCACTTCCATCCCCCACTCCCTTTCCCTCACTCCCTTGCCTCCCTCCCTGCAGATCGCCCTTCGTTTCCTGGCCGACCGCAAGCGCTCCATGTTGATGAGCCTGGCAGGCATCACGTTTGGCGTGGGCTTCTTCATCATCACCCAGGCCCAGACCGCCGGCTTCGAGGGTTACTTCATCAAGACCATCCTTGGCGTGAACGGCATGGTGCGCATCGAGGATCGTTTACAGTCCACCATGCGCGCACTCGACGCCGATCCGGAGAGCAGCTTCGCCATCGGCGTGGGCGGCAGCGTGAAATACATCCCCGGCATCCAGCTGCCCAACAAGATCCAGGAAGCCCTCGCCGACATCCCTGGGGTCGTCGCCTCCTCGCCCGTGATCCGCGGCAACGCGGTGCTCATCGCCAACTTTCGCGAATACGACGTCAAACCCTACGGCATCGACCTCGCCAGCTACGTCAACGTGTCCGACTTGGAGACGCAGATCATCGACGGCAGCCTCAAGGACTTCGCCGACAATCCCTACGGCCTGCTCGTCGGCGTGCGCATCGCCCGCCGCCTCGGCCTCTCCGTCGGCGACTCGGTCCTGCTCAAGAACATCGGCGACCCGCAACGTTACCGCATCGCCGGTTTTTATGAGACCGGCATCGACCAAGTCGACCGCGAGCGCGTCTACCTGCACCTGCCGGCCATCCGCACGCTGCTCAACCAGCAGACCGGCGTCTCGTTCATGCAGATCAACCTGTCAGACCCCGCGGCCGCTCCCGCCATGGCGAAGCACATCCAGCAGATCGTCAGCCACTCCACGATGGCCTGGCAGGACCGCGAAAAAACCTGGCTGCAGGTCTTCCGCGTGCTGCGGATCTCCTCGGCGCTGACCATCTCGACGATCATCCTCATCTCAGGCCTAGGCATGTTCAACACGCTCGTGATGATCGTCGTCGATAAGACCCGCGAGATAGCGATCCTGCGCTCGATGGGCTACACCCGCCGCGACATCAGCAACATCTTCATGCTGCAGGGCGGCATCATCCTGGTGCTGGGCATTCTGACCGGCTGGATCGCGGCCGCCGCCGGCACCTACACGTTGTCTAAGATCCCGATTCGGATCCGCGGCATCTTCGCCAGTGATAGCTTCGTGGTGGCGTGGGACATCTGGCACTACGTCTGGGCCGCGGTCATCGCCACCGTCGTCGTGCTCGTCGCCAGCTACTTTCCCGCCCGCCGCGCCGCCCGCCTCGAACCTGGTGCCGTCATCCGAGGGAGTAGCTCATGAGTGAACCAGTCCTCACCTGCGACAACCTCCACCGCTTCCTCGGCAAGGACGAGACGCGCGCGCACGCGCTGCGTGGGGTTTCCCTAGCGATCGACGCCGGCCGCACCTACGCCATCGCCGGCCACTCCGGCTCGGGTAAGTCCACCCTGCTCTACCTGCTCGGCCTGCTCGACCGGCCGGACGACGGCACCATCACGCTGCGCGGACACGAGACCAGCCGGCTCTCCGACGAGGCCCGCACCGCGCTGCGCAACGAGCACCTTGGCTTCGTCTTCCAGTTTCACTTTCTGCTCAAGGAATTCACCGCGCTCGAAAACGTCATGCTGCCCATGCGCAAGCTCGGCCGCCTCGCCGAGGCCGACATGCGTGCCAAGGCCGCCGACCTGCTCGACCGCGTCGGCCTGGCCGACAAGCGCAACCGCCTCGGCAACCACCTCTCCGGTGGCGAGCAGCAGCGCGTGGCCATCGCCCGCGCCCTCGCCAACGACCCGGCGCTCATCCTCGCCGACGAACCCACCGGCAACCTCGACCACGCCAACGCCGAGCGCGTCTTCGCGCTGCTCGGCGAGATCGCCCACGATCGCGGACAGGCCGTGCTGATGGTCAGCCACAACCCCGAGCTCGCCGCCCGCTGCGACCATACCCTGCACATGCAGGACGGCTGTCTGCTGCCCTGAGCACCCGCCGCCCGCCATGACCAACGCTTCGCCTTGGGCCCCCGCCTCGCTCCGCCTCTTGGTCATCTGCTCGGTGGCGGCCTTCGGCCTGTTTCTCTCCCAACTCGTCGAGATCCCGTGGCGCAGCGCCCTGCGCGGCTCGGACAACACCTACAACTACCTCTGGCTGCGCTCCGCGATGGTCGGCGGCGACTGGGACTTCCGCGACGATCTCGCCGTCTGCAACACGCTCACCGAGGACTACCGTCGCGCCGGCTTGGCCGCGACGCCCACCGCCACGGGACTGTTGCCCAACAAATACGGCATCGGCTGGTCCGTCGTCAGCCTGCCGTTTTACCTGCTCGCGGACGCGTTGCCGTCTTTCGGATCAACCGCTCCGCACGGCTACGGGCCAGTCCACCAGATCGTCCTGCAAACCGGACACGGCCTGCTCGCCGTTCTCTCGCTGGTGATCGTCTATCACATACTGCGACGCTGGTGCAGCCCCGACAACGCCCTCGCCGGCCTGCTGCTCACGTGGGCCGGATCGCCGTTGCTCTACTACCAGACGAGCAATCTGAGCATGAGCCACGGGGTCACGTTTTTCGCCGCGGCACTGTGCCTCTGGGCCAGTCTGCGGGCCGCCGATTCCGGCTCCGGCCTGCGCTGGTGGGCGCTGGCGGGCCTGGCAGTCTCGCTCGCCGCCGTGACGCGTTTTCAGGCCGCGGTGGTGGGCATCATTCCGGTCGCCTCGTGGTTGACCGCCGTCTGCAGGCGCGAATCTCCCCATCCGATCCGAGCCGCCCTCGTCTGCGCCGCGGCCGCCCTGCCATTGATCGCGTTGCAGATGTTCGCCTGGCGGGTGGTTTACGGCCAGTGGTTGCTGTCGACCTACGGGGCCAACGACGAGGGCTTCAACTTCAGCTCGCCCGCGTGGGCAGAGATGCTGTTTTCCCCGCGCCATGGCCTGCTCCATTGGCATCCGTTTCTCGCGGTCGGCCTGACCGGCCTGGCCTGGTTGGCGCGAGCCCGGCCGGCGCTCGCCACCGCGCTTTGGACGGTGGTCGGCGCCACGCTCTACATCAACGCGGCCTGGTGGTGCTGGTGGTTTGGCGCCGCCTTCGGTCAACGCGCCTTCGACTGCGCCCTGCCGGCCGTGATGCTCGGCGCCGCATGGTGCCTGCAATGCGCCGCGCCCCGCGCCCGGTCCTGGCTGTTCCGCATCGGCTGCGTCTTCGCCGCGCTCAATCTTTTCCTGCTCGTGCTTTACCGCACCAACCTCATCTCTCGCAACGGCCCGGTCACCTGGCCGGACGCCTTCCGCTCGCTCTTCTGACGCCCCGGCTTCGCCTTGTCGCGGCTTACCGACCACCGCACACTCGCCGCTCATGCAACGCTCCAGTCTGCCACTCGTCCGACTGCTCGCCCTGGCGGGCTTCCTTTGGTTCAAGATCCAGATCGTCGCCAACCTCGCGCAGACGTGGTCCGCCTTCGATCCGACCTACTGGACCTACTACCTCCAGCAGCAGCTCACCCGGCCGCTGGTCGGCATCGGCTTCTCGCTCCTGCTTTTCGTCTTCGCGCGGCCGGTGAGCCGGCTCGTCGACCGCGAGTGATCCGCCGAATGCGTCCGGCCGTTTCACGACTGCTGCTACTCGCCGCCGCGCTGGCCTTCGCCGCCCCGGCGAGCGCCCGGCCGCCCGGCGACGTCGCCACGGCCGACGCCGCGCTGGCGGACACATTCACCTTGCAGGGCGTGACCGCCACCCAACCGCGCCGCGCCGACGGCGGCTACGACTGGGACTGGCGAGGCCCGCGCGACGACCCGGAGTGGTCCTGGTTTTTCAACCGTCACGAGGCCTTCATCGACGCCCAGCGCGCGTGGCGGGTCACCGGCGACCGCCGCTACGTCGAGTGGATCTTTTCAACGCTCGACGACTGGATCATCACCCACCCGTCGCCCGGCCGCATGAGTTTTTCCGCGGCATGGCGACCGCTGGAGGCCGCACGGCGCATCCTCGGCCCCTGGACCGTCGTCTATGAAAACCTGCGCGACGACCCGGCCTTCACCGCCGAACGCCGTGAACGTTTCCTCGCCAGCCTGCACGCCCACGGCGAGCAGTTGCGCCACCACCACGCGCTTTTCGGCAACCACCTCATCACCGAGATGCTGGCGCTCGCGCAGCTCTGCCTCGTTTTTCCTGAGAACGAAAACACCAACGAATGGCTCGCCTACGCCCTCGGCCGACTCGCCCGCGAATACGACGCACAGGTGTATCCGGACGGCTCCTACAAGGAGCTCGCCACCCATTACCAGCGCGTCGTGGCGGTCAACTACCAGAACTTGCTGGATCTGCTGGTGAAGGCCGGACGCCGAGACGAGGCCCGTGACTGGCGCGAACGCTCCGAGCACCTCTGGAGCTACCTGCGCCTCGTGCAAAAGCCCGACGGCACCGCGCCCGTCAACAACGACTCTGATCAGGAAAACGTCGCCGCCCTGCTGGGCGCCTACGCCCCGCGGTTCGCCGGCGAGCCGCCGCGCGAGACCGTCGCCCTCCCCTACGCGGGCCAGATCGTCTTTCGCGACGGCGGCGCCATGGCGACGGCGCACTGGGCGTTATTCGACCGTGGTCCCTATGGCACGGCCCACCAGCATGAAGATCGGCTGCATTTCTCGCTGTCCATCGGCGCGGCGGACTTCCTCGTCGACAACGGCCGCTACACCTACGTGCCCGGCCCTTGGCGCGACTACTTCGCCGGCCCCACCGGACACAACGTCGTCATGATCGACGGCCACGGCGGCGAAACCGGCCCCAAGGCCACCGACGCCACCGAGCCGCCATCCACCACGCTCGCCCTCGGCGAACGTTGGGAATCGGCGTTTGGCGACAGCCGCTTCGCGCTCGACGGCAATCCGCGCGCGGCCGACTGGCGGCGCATTGTCGTCAACCTCCGCGGCGACGGCTGGCTGGTCATCGACCGCGTCGTCGCCTTCGGCCCGCGCACCGTCGAGACGCTCTGGCACTGGCACCCCGACTGCGCGGTGACGCCCGACGGCGACACGCGGCTGCTCGTGCAAAACGGCGGCCAATCGCTGCTCGTCGCGCTCGCTTCCACCGCGACCATCGCCGACCTGCGACAAGTCCGCGGGAGCGAGGATCCCGTGCAGGGCTGGCACAGCGTGCGGTTCAACCAACGCGTCGCCGCGACCTGCACGATGGCGCGCCAGATGACCGGCGGACCGTTACTCAACGTGTGGTTTTTCTCGCCCGGCGCACAACCCGCAGAGGTCACCATCCGGCAAAAGTCGGGTGCTCGCCTGCACCTCTCGCTCACCCGCGGCGATGCCACGGATGAACTGGCCCTCGACTTGGACAATCCAGCGAACCTACGCTGGCCGGTCACACCGGAAAACGCGCGCCAGTGACGCGTCGCCGCACGCCGCCATGTCCATGCCCGATCTCTTTTTGCTGACCCATGAGTTCGCCCCAAAGCGGGGCGGCATCGCCACGTTCGCCGAGGGCATCGCGCGCGCCGCCGCCGAGTCCGGCCGCGTGGCCGAGGTGTGGGCGCAGGCCGCACCGGGCGACAAACCGGAGAACCAACCCTTTGCCGTGCGCCGCCTGTCCATGAAGGGCACGCACGGACCGTTGTCGGTCGGAGTCACCTGGCGCGAGCTGCTGGCGCAACGCCACAGCTGGCGCACCGCCGACCTGCTGCTGGCCGAGCCCGGCCCGATGCTCGCCATGATGCTGCTGCCGGACACGCCCGGGCTGCGTCCGCGGCGCCTGCTGCTCACCTTTCACGGCTCGGAAATCCTGCGCTTCGCGGCCAACCCGTTTATCCGTCCGCTGGCGAAACGCCTCATCGCTCGCGCCGACCGGATCAGCGTGCTCACCCGCTACGTCGAGGGACTGCTGCTGAAAAACTTCCCCATGGCCGCGGGCAAGATCGTCGTGACCGGCGGCGCGCCGCGCAGCGCCGCCCTGCCCGCGCCGGCGCGTCGCACCGGCGACAAAGTCGTCATTCTCACCGTGGGCCGCATTCATCCACGCAAGGGCCAGCTGCGTTTGATCGAGGCGCTCGCGGGTTTGCCCGAGGAGCTAAAGGCGCGCGTCGAGTATCGCATCGTCGGTCGAGCGAGCCGCGCCGGGCACGAAACCCCGGTGCGCCGCGCCGCCGCCGCAAGCGGTGTCGACGTGCATTTCGTCGGCGGGCTGTCGGACGAGGCGTTACTGGCCGAATATGCCCACGCCGACGTGTTCGCGCTGACCAGCGTCGAGCACGGCCACAGCGTCGAGGGTTTTGGACTGGTTTATCTGGAGGCCTCGGCACTTGGGCTGCCGGTGGTCGCGCACGCCATCGGCGGCGTGGGCGAGGCTGTGCTCGACGGGCAGACCGGCCTGCTCGTGCCACCCGACGATCCGCGCGCGCTGACCTACGCTCTGGCACGCCTCGTATCCGACGGATCATTACGCGAAAGGCTCGGCTCGGCCGGCCGCGACTGGGCTGCTCGCCACGACTGGCGTCACGCCGCCGACATCCTGTTCGCCCCATGAACATCTGCATCCTCCAGGACTATCTGCGCAACGGCGGCACCGAGCGGCAGTCGATCCTGCTGGCGCGCGAGTTCATCGCGGCCGGACATCGCGTCACGCTGGTGCGGTTTCGGCCGGGCGGCGCGTTGGAGAAAACGCTCGGCGACGTTCCGAGCGAGGTGTTGCAGCCCTTCGATTGTCGGCTCGCCTGCTTCGCGCCCGGGCTGATGCGCCGCCTGCGCCGGCTCGCTCCCGACGTGATCCTCTGCATGGGACGCGAGGCCAACCGGCGCGGCGAACGGCTGCGGCGCGCGTTTCCCGACGCGGTGATCGTCGCCACGCTGCGCACCGGCAAGGCGCTGCCGGCGGACTTTCGCCGCTCGTTGCTGACGGCCGATCGTGTGGTGGCCAACAGCGAGGCCTCCGCCCGACGCCTGCGCGAGGAGTTCGCGGTGCCCGCCGAACGCGTGGCGGTCATCAAGAACGCGCTGGTCTTCCCGCCGGCGCGAGACGGCCGCAACCGCGAACTGCGCGCAAAATTCGGCGTCGGCGAAGACACGGTCGTGCTGTTGTGCGCGGGCATGTTTCGCCCGGAGAAAAACCAGACGGCGTTGCTGCGCGCGGTCACGCGGCTGCCAGCCGAGGTCGACTGGCGGCTGTGGCTGGCGGGTGACGGTCCGTCGCTGGCGGATTGCCGCGCGCTATGCACCAGACTGGGGCTCGACGAACGGGTGAGGTTCCTGGGTTTTCAGAGCACGTTGTCGCCGGTCTATCGCGCGGCGGACGTGGCGGTGCTGACGTCGCGCAGCGAGTCGTTGTCCAACTTCTTGATCGAGGCGCAGGCGCACGGTCTGCCCGCGGTGGCGTATGCGGCGACGGGCGTCGACGAGTGCATCGAGGACGGCACATCGGGCAGTGTGGTCGCGATGGACGACGGGCGCGCGCTGCTCGCGGCGCTCGGTGAACTGATCGCCGATCCCGTGCTGCGCGGGCGTCAGGGCGCACGGGCGCGCGAACTGGGCCGCACCGCGTTTTTGCCGAAGGAGCGCGCGGCGGATTACCTGCGGCTTTTCACCGAGGCGGCGGCCGAGCGAGACCGGTGAGGACAACAAGCGCGATTTCAAATTCGCTCCTTGCGCTCTAACCCGTGGCCCGAGGCGTGAGCCGAGGGACCAGAAGCGCGGAAATTTTTTAAGTAGTCGGTCCTGAATAACGTAAGCGTCTGCCCGGGTGCCTCGTAGTCGGAGCGGGCTGAAGGTGGTAGTCTGCCGAGATGGAAACGCAGACGACGGAGGCGGAAATCGTGGAGGACTCGGTGCGGCGTGATCGTCGCGGGCGGGTGAGTTGGCCGAGGGAGCGGCGGGAGCGTAAGCGTCCTCCGAGGTGCCCCCTTGACGGAGGTTTGAAGCCAGTTGGTTCGTAGACTGGTGACCACTACGAAGAGAGAACCGGTCGTAGTGGTGACCAGTTGGTCAATCAACTGGTGACTACTACGAGGCAGGTCTACGAACGGGGTTTCCAGCGGGAGGGCAGGAGCGGGCCGAGGTCGTCCTGGTTCGTCATCGACGGCAGGCGGCTGAGCACATCGCGCAGGTAGGCGAGCGGTTCGACGCCATGGCGCACGTTCCGCTTGGAGCGCCACATCGAGGCCGTCGCCAAACGCTGCTTGCTCCCCGCCAACGTCGCCTCCCTCATACACGACTGGCTGCGCGATCAAGTAAACAATGGCGCCTCAGCATAAAGTCTAAAAGCTAGGGGGATTTGGTATTAACCACGAAGGCGCACGAATGAACACGAAGAGGCGCGGGTGTGGACGACGCCATGGGTAGAGTGGGCGTCGCTCATGGGCGGGCAGGAGTGCCCGCCCCCCTTGTCGCCGGCTTAGCGCGAGAGCGCGTCGTCCATCGCCGAGGCGAGGTCGTCGTAGGCGCGCTCGCCGGCGAATTCGACGGGGTTGACCGGCTCGGTGTCGGGCGCGGGGACGTCGGTCGTGACCGGGACGGTGATGGGCTGAGGCTCGACGGGAGCGGGCGTCTCTGGTGTGAAAACGGTTTGGTCGGGGGCGACGTCCTCGGCTTTGGCAGGCTCGGTCGGCACGGGTGCGGAGGCGACGGTCTCTTCGAGGATCAGTTCGACTTGCGCGGTTCCCGAGGAGGCGGCGGAGCGGGGCTTGGACGCGGTTCGGACGGGCTGCTCGGCAGCGGTCTTGAGGTTCGCGTGCAGTTCCTGCGCAAGCGTCTTGAGTGATTCGGTCGCGTCGGCGGCCGCGGCTTGCACCCGCGCGGTCTGCTCTTCGGCGGCGGTGGTGAGCGCGGCACGCGCGGCGACGGCCGCCGAGTCGAGTTCGCTGGCGGCGGCGACGCGGCGTTGGTCGAGCGTGGCAGCGGCTTGCTCCACGGCGGACAGGGCGGCGGCGCGGGCTTCGGCGACGGACTTGGTCGCGTCGGTGGCGTCGGCGGGAATCTTGGCGGCGAGAGTCTCGAGCGCGGTGATCTTGGCGGGCAGTTCGGCCAGCAGACGCTCGACCGGGGCGGCGCGCTCGGTGACGGTGTCGGCGACGCGCGTGGACTCGGCTTGGAGTTGGCCGCGGACGTGGGTCGCGACGCGTTCGGTCTCGGCGGTGAAGCGGGCGGCGGCCTGCTCGGAGGCCTGGGTGATGGCGGCGGTGGCGGACTGGGTGGCGGTTTGCGCGGTCGTCTGGACGCTTTGCTCGGCGGACTGCACGGAGCGGGCTGCAGCCTGCGCGGATTGCTCGGCAGAGTCGCGGGCGGCGGTGTTGATTTTTTCGAGGGCGGCGTCGGCGGCGGCGTTGAGCTTCGCGGTCAGCTCGTCGGAGAGGGCTTGGTGACGGAGGTTTTGCTCGTTGAGCAACTGGACCTCGGCGGTGGCGGCGTGGAGCTTGGCGAGGGCGGCGTCGATGCCCTCGGCCAGGGAGGTGACGCGGGCGTCGCGCTCGGCGCGGGTGGCGTCGGCCTGGCGCTGGGCGCGCAACGCGGGAACGATCAGCGCGGCGGCCGCGAGGCCCGCGCAGACGACGAGCACAAGGAGCTGCCACCAAGCAGGCGAGTAGCCGAGGTTGGCGACGGCGGCGCCGACGCCGAGCAGGACGACGGCGGCGATGGCGGAGGGCAGAACGGACGAGGCGGAAGAACGGGAAAGTGACATGGCAAACGAGCGGAAAGGTAGGTGCTAGACCTCCACGCCGGATGCTCAAGGCCGAAGCCCCCGCGCGGGCAAAAAAGAAGGGCGGGCCGCGAGGCCCGCCCGAGGTGACGTGGAACGGACAGGAATGTCCGTTCTCCATGAGATCAGCCGTTGGGGCACCACTTGAAGATCAGCGTGGTGAGCGGCGGGAGGATGAGTTCGAGGCTTTGGTCGTGGCCGTCGCTGGCGATGGGCTGGGTGACCTTGCCGCCGCCGTTGCCATCACCGGTGCCGCCGTAGTAGTCGCTGTTGGTGTTGATGACTTCCTTCCAGTAGCCGCCGCGAGGCACGCCGACACGGTAACCGGGGCGCGGCACGGTGGTGTAGTGGCCGACGACGAGGTAGATGGTCGACTCGTCGGGCGTGAGGCGCAGGTAGGAGGCGACGCTGGCGTCGGCGTCCTGGCAATTGACCCAACGAAAACCGCGGTGGTCGAGGTCGTGGCGGCTGAAGGCGGGCTCGTTGACGTAGAGTCGGTTGAGGTCGCGGATCAGCAGGCGCACGCCTTCGTGGTCCATGTATTGCAGCAGGTGCCAGTCGAGCTGGCCGGCGTAGGCCCACTCGCGGCTCTGGCCGAACTCGCAGCCCATGAAGAGGAGCTTCTTGCCCGGCCAGGCCCACATGTGCGCGTAGAGCGAACGCAGGGTGGCGGCCTTCTCCGGGATGGGGCCGGCGTTCATCTTCTGCAGCAGCGAGCCCTTCCCGTGCACGACCTCGTCGTGCGAGAACACGGTGATGAAGTTTTCGCTGTATTGGTAGAGCGCGCCGAAGGTGAAATCGTTGTGGTGCCACTTGCGGTGGGCGGACTCCTTTTGGAAGTAGGTCAGGGTGTCGTGCATCCAGCCCATGTTCCACTTGAAGTCGAAA
>JAUWBF010000003.1 GCA_030601755.1 Verrucomicrobiota bacterium
GCGAGGTAGAGGCGGGTCTCGACGGTGTCGGAGAGGCGCAGGCCGGTGTTGGCGAAGAGGCGCTGGTTTTCTTGCGCCGCGTGGTCGCGGAAGCCGTCGAGCTGCGAATGGGTAAAGCTGGCGTAGCCGTCGAGGTCGCCGCTGGTGCCCCCGGCTGCGAGGGTGCCGCGCAGAGTGCCGAAGGAGCCGCCCTCGACGCGTGAGAGGAGGCGGGGGCCGGTGCGACCGTTGTGAGAGACGTAGTCGATGGCACCGCCGAGGGTGGAGGCGCCGGTGGCGAGGGCGTTGGCGCCGCGCCAGACGTTGATGTGCGAGGCGGCAACGGGTTCGAGCGACTGCATGTCGAAGCCGCCGTCGGCGAGGTTGATCGGCACGCCGTCCTGCAGCACGCGGATGCCGCGGCCGTGGAAGGTGCGTTGCAGGCCGGAGCCGCGGATGGAGAGGCGGGCCTCGTCGGAGCCGAAGCGCGGCTGCGCGAACACGCCGGGCGAGAGCGCGAAGGTGTCGGCGAGCGTGGCGGCGCGCCCGGTGAGGTAGCGGTCGGAGTCGACGGCCTCGGTGCCGCCGGACGTGAGGGCGAGCGCTGCGCGGTCGGCGTCGACGGTGGACGACGTGAGGCTGTCCGCGGCGGGCGCGGTGACCTCGACGGGATCGAGTTTGACGGGGGCGTCTTCGGCGAAGACGGCCGGTTGGAGGGTGGCGGCGAGCAGGCCGCCGAAAAGGAATCGGTGGGAAAGGGACATGTTGAGTGAATGATCGAACGGATGACCGCGCACACGGTCGTCAGGGACCTGGCGGCGGTCGGGCTGGGCAACGACACGGGCATGCCTCCGCGCGGGGAAGCGGTGTCGTCGGTGGCTTCAATCAGACCGCGCGGGGCGGTTCACTCGGAGGGGCGGGGTGGCCTTGGGAAAGCGGTGCCGGCTGCAGCGCCGGAAAGCGGGAGATCTCGACGAGTCCGAGGACCACCGTCGGGTGCGATGCGAGCGCGAGCAGGATCTTGCCCTCGGCGGGGTTGGTCGGTGCCGCAGCCATCGAGGCAGGGTCCTGCTTGGCATCGCTGACGACTTCGCAGACGCCGCAAAGATTGTCGGCGGTGAAGGTCAGTTGCACGGCGCGCGCCAGCGGCATGGTCTGCGCGTAGGTCGCGATCATGCGGCCCCAGGCAAAGGTCTGCACCAAGTCCCAGTGGCTGCCGGTGGCGAGGAGCCAGGCGCAGAGGGCGACGATGGTGGCGAG
Organism: Verrucomicrobiota bacterium; assembly: GCA_030601755.1. Classification (GTDB taxonomy): domain Bacteria; phylum Verrucomicrobiota; class Verrucomicrobiia; order Opitutales; family Opitutaceae; genus JAUWBF01. The sequence continues at coordinate 1,240 of JAUWBF010000003.1, forward strand.
ACGCGAACGCATGAAGACATGGGCAATGGCAAGCGATGCGCAGTCTTGGCAAGGCAATATCCGCGTGGTCGCGGCGTGACATTGGGGGCCGCGTTCTTAACGTCGGCGCCATGATCGGGCGGACCTTGCAAAACGGACACGGTTTAAAGGTGGCTTTCATGCCGGGGCGTCGAGGGCTCCGGCCATCGCCATGACGCCGACCTTGGTGCTGATGCTGGACGCTCCGCGGACCGGGCGAATCAAGCCCCGTCTCTCCGCGGGACTGGGTGAGGCCGAGGCGCTGCGCGTGCACCGGATGCTGGTTGAACGGCAGTTGCGGGCGGCTCCCGAAGGGTGGTCGGTGGAGGTGCATTTTGATCCGCCCGAGGCCGAGATCGAGATGCGAGCATGGTTGGAGCCGGTGGCGGGCACCCGCGCGCCGGTCTTCAACGCGCAGTGCGATGGCGACCTTGGCGAGCGGCTCGGCCACGCGATGCTCAACGCCTTCGCGCGCCGCGCAGAGGTGGTGGTTTTCACCGATGGGTTCAGCCCGGGTCTCGACGTGGCGCTGCTGCGCGAGACGGGCGATGCGCTGGCCTCGGCCGACGTGGTGGTGGTGCCCACGGAGAATGGCGGCTTTGCCGCTCTCGGTGTGCGCAGCCACCGACTGGGGCTCTTCAACGGCATCGCTCGCAGTCCGGACGACGTGCTGGTGCAGGCTCTCTCGCGCGTGAAGGATGCCGGGTTGAGCTGCGCGGTTCTGGGCGCCTTGCGGTCCGTCGAGGACGCGACGGACTGGGCGTGCGCCCGGGCCGAGTTCGGGCTGGAGTAGCCGACGGGGGCCACGCACGCTGCGGACGATGAAGCTGGCTCTTCCCTCCGTTCGAGATCCCCGGATACTGGTCCTGCTGGGCCTGGCGGCGGCGCTGTGTCTGGCCGCGGTCGTGCCGGTCTGGATGTATCGCGACACGTTGCGCGCCTGGGCGGAGGTTGGCGCCGACTGGGTGCGAGGGTTGGGGCCGGTGGCATTTTTTTCGGCTATGGCGATTCTGCCGGCCGCGGCGGTGCCGTTGTCGGTCTTCACCCTGACGGCGGGACCGGTGTTCGGGCCGACGCTCGGTATGCCGGCGGTGCTCGGGCTCGTGTCGCTGAGCATGGCGGTCAATCTCGTCGTGACCTACACGCTCGCCCGCTGGATCATGCGTCCCTGGTTGTTGAAACTCTGCGCGTGGCTCGGTTACCGAGTGCCCGAGGTGTCGCCCTCGGACCAGCTCAAGCTCGTGGTGCTGGTGCGCGTGACGCCCGGTCCGCCCTATGTGTTGCAAAGCTACCTGCTGGGACTGGCGGCGATCCCGTTTCGGCTCTACTTCGGCATCTCGTGGGTGATCTCGGTGTGCTACGCGTGCGCCTTCGTGCTTTTCGGGCAGGCGCTGATGGAGGGGCGGGGGCGCATGGCGCTGCTCGCCGTCGGGTTGTTTGTCGCCCTCACTGTGGCGGTGCGATGGATAAAGGGTCGTGTCGGTGGGAAAACGGGCGACGGCAAGGTTGCGGACATCACCGACTGAGTCTGGACTGAGCGCCATGATGCCTGCCCTCAAGGACGACCCCGGCGACCAGGATACCCGCGTGGAGAGCGTGACCGCCTTCACGCGCCGCGTGAAGGCGCTGCTCGAGCGCGAGATCCGCCCGTGCTGGGTGCGCGGCGAGGTATCCAATCTCCGGAGACAGGCCAGCGGGCACGTCTACTTCTCGCTCAAGGACGCCGGCGCGCAGCTCTCGGCGGTGCTCTTTCGTGGCGACGCGGCGCGGCAGACCGTGCAGCTCCGCGACGGCATGCAGGTCGTCGTCTACGGCGAGATCTCCCTCTACGAGGCGCGAGGCAACTACCAGCTGATCGTGCGCGCCGTGATCGAGGACGGCGTGGGCCGCCTGCAACGCGAGTTCGAGGCGCTCAAGCGCCGGCTGGCCGACGAGGGCCTGTTCGCACCGGAGCGCAAGCGACCGATCCCGGCGATGCCGCGCACCATCGGCTTCGTGACGTCGCCGACCGGCGCGGCGGTGCAGGACTTTTTGCGCATCCTCCGGCGTCGCGGCTGGCGCGGGCGCGTCGTCGTGTTGCCGGCCAAGGTGCAGGGCGAGGGCGCCGCCGCGGAATGCGCCGCGATGCTGGAGCGCGCTCAGGCGCTGGGGATCTTTGATTTGCTGGTCGTGGGCCGCGGCGGCGGTTCGCTGGAGGACCTCTGGGCCTTCAACGAGGAGGTGCTGGTGCGCGCGGTGGCGGCCTGCCCGGTGCCGGTGATCTCGGCGGTGGGGCACGAGATCGACTTCACACTGTGCGACTTCGCGGCCGACGTGCGCGCCGAGACGCCGAGTGCGGCGGCCGAGCTGATCTCCAGCGGCTTCGTGGCGGCGACCGAAAAACTGACGCGCCTCGACGACGATCTCGCTCATCACGTGCGCGCCGCGGTGGAGTTGGCGACCGAGCGGCTCGACCACGCGCGCTCGCGGCTGCGGCTGCTGTCGCCCAAGGCGCAGATCGAGCGCGAGCAACTCCGGCTCGACGATGTGGGCAACCGGCTAGCGGTTGCGCTCGAGCGCGACGTGCAACGCCGCCGGGCTCGACTGTCCGAGGCCGGCGCGCTGCTGCGCGAACGCACGCCGGCACGCCGGGTCGAGCGCGAGTCGCAGCGTCTGCTCGGTCTGTGGAAGCGCCTGCAGGCCGCGAGCCCGGACTCGGTGCTCAATCGCGGTTTCGTGATCCTGCGCAACGCGCAGGGCGCTCCGGTGTCGCGCAGAGCAGGCGTTGGCTCCGGCGACCGTTTGCACGCGCAGTTTGCCGACGGTGAGGCCGGTCTGACGGCGGACTAACCTGTGTTGGGCTGCTGGGATGGACATACGCTGGTGTTTTCAGATACTGCCGGCTTACCCGATGAAGATATACCTGCCCCTTGGTCTTGCGTTGTTGATTTCCGCCCAGCTCGGTTTTGCCGACACGGCGTCCGCCGGTGCGCCGGCCCCGCTGCGCGTGGTGCTGAAGCTCGACGACGTGTGGGTCGTGAACGGCGGCCTCTCGGAGCGCTGGCAGCTGGTCGACGCGTTCTGCGCGGAGCGGGATATCCCCTACACGATTGGCGTGATCGCGAACGTGCTGGAAGGAGACAATCCCGCGTTCATCGACGCGCTGCGCGGCATCGCGGAGAGCGGTCGCGCCGAGCTGTGGCACCACGGCTACGACCACAAGGCCTGGGAGGCGGACGGCAAAAAACTCCGCGAGTTCCAGGGCACGGGCTATGAGCACCAGCTCGAGCACCTGCAAAAGGCGCAGGCCCTCGGCAAGGAGAAGCTCGGCGTCACCTTCACGACCTTCGGCGCGCCCTTCAACGCCACCGACGCCGACACGGTGCGCGCGCTGGAGCAATTGCCCGAGATCACGGTCTGGATGTTCGCCCCGCGCAACACCGGCTCCACCAAGTTCACCACGCCGCAGATCCCGGCGGTCAACATCGAGCACCCCGTGCACAAGCCGAACTTTGAGCAGTTCAAGCTCGGCTACGAAAAACACAAGGCCGACCCTTACCTCGTCATGCAGGGCCACCCGATGAGCTGGGACGATGCGGCCTTCGCGGAGTTCACGCGCATCGTCGACTTCCTGCGGGCGGAGGGCGCGCAGTTCGTGTTTCCGCGCGACCTGCCGCGCTGACTGAAAGACCGGCCGGAAAATCTCGGGAAGACCCTGCTTGGGCGGAGAACGGACATTCCTGTCCGTTCATCACGTCGGTAGGGAACGGACAGGAATGTCCGTTCTCCGGAGGGGCTCAGGTTTCCTCTCCGTCGAGCCCCGGCTTCTTCATCTGGCACTCGAGCGTGCCGATGTAGTCGTCCCACGTGCGCAGCCGGTCGGGGTCGTCGTCGACGAGATGCTCTTCGTTCATACGGCGCCAGAAGGGCAGGGCCTCAAACGTCGGATGCACGATGTGCACGTGCAGGCCGGCCTGCTTGAGCGCCTGCAAGAAGCGGCGTCCGGCGCCCTCGTGCGGATGCGCGGCGCGCAGGTAGAGGATGTCGACCTCGTCGTCGTGAGCCTCGACGCGCGAGCGTCCGTCGATTAGGCCGAGCTCGACGAACTGCGCGAGGATCTGTTCCGGTGACGTCTGCATGTCCGTTGATGGGAACGGTCCAAACATGCCGCGGGCATGGTCCGCGGGCAACGCCGCGCGGTGCGCACCGGTTGGTTAGCAGCTCGGCTGTTGAGGATCATGCAGGGCACTGGTCATCGAGGTTTACGGCCCCATGCGGCCGACCCGGCTTGCACGTTACGCGGTGAAGTCGATAGGTTCGCGTCCACATGATGCGAAAGACGTTTTCCTCGCTCGGCTGCTCGGACCTGGACCTGCCCGACATCGTCGCGCTGGCCAAGAAACACGGGATCGCCGCGCTGGAGTTGCGAGCGGTCAACGGCACGACCGACCTGCCGGCGTTTTTCGGCGAACGCTTCGGCTCGCCCGAGAGCTGGGCGGCCTGGCTGAAGGAGCAGGGCGTGACGGTTTGTGCGCTCGATACGTCGTTTCGACTGATCGACGGCGACGAGGCCGCACGCGAGGCGTTGCTGGCCTATGTGCCCTGGGCGGAGGCGGCGGACGTGCCGTGGATGCGCATTTTCGACGGCGGCAAGACCGGCGACGCGACCGAGATCGCCCGCGCGGCCGAGGTGCTCGCGTGGTGGCGCGGTTTGCAGGAACAAAATGGTTGGACCGTCGGCCTGATGATCGAGACGCACGACGCGCTGGTGACGTCGGACAAGATCGCCGCGCTCTTCGCCGCGTCGTCCGACGCGCGCCTGCTGTGGGACGCGCACCATACTTGGAAAAAAGGCGGCGAGGATCCGGTGGAAACATGGAAGGTCGTGCGTGATCGCACGGTGCACATCCACGTGAAGGACAGCGTGAGCACGCCGAGCGCGCGGCATCCGTTCACCTACGTATTGCCGGCGGAGGGCGAGTTTCCGATCGCGCCACTGCTGGCCACACTGGAGGGGGCCGGCTATGCCGGCATGCTCAGCTTGGAATGGGAGCGCCTGTGGCATCCCTATCTTGCACCGCTCGACGAGGCGCTCAGCGTCGCAGCGGAACGCCGTTGGTGGTGAGGCCCGTTCAGCGCAGGCGGATCGAGAGGCGGGCGTGGCAGCCGCCTTGGGGGCGGTTGGTGATGGTGAACTCGCCGCCGTGGCGGCGGGCGACCTCGCGCACGAGGCTGAGGCCGAGGCCGCTGCTCTTGCGGCCGGTGTCGGGGCGGGGCAGCGAGAAGAAGCGGTCGTAGACCTTGTCGCGCGCGTAGGCGGGGATGCCCGGGCCGGTGTCGTCCACGGTGAACGTGGCGAAGCGCCAGTCCACCAGCAGCGAGAGGGTGACGGTGCCGCCGGTCGGGGTGAACTCGATGGCGTTCTGCACGAGGTTGTCGAGCGACTGCGCGATGAGGCTGCCCTCGCCGTTGGTGGTGGCGGCGGGGCGGTGCAGCACGATGAGGTGGATGCCGCGCGCGGCGGCCGCACCCTCGGCGGTGCGGGCGGCGGTGTTGAGCACGGCTTGCAGGTCGACGGGGCCGAGGTCGCGGTCGCCGGGGCGCGCCTCGAGGCCGGTGAGCTGGAGCAGGCGGTCGATGATGTTCTGGATGCGCGCGGACTCGCCGGTGATGTTGCTCAGAAAACGCGCGCGTTGCTCCGGCGGCATCGCGCCGGTGTCGTCGGTGAGCAGTTCCGCCGCGCCGCGGATGCCGGCGAGGGGAGACTTGAGCTGGTGGGCGAGGGCCTCGGTGTAGCGCTCGACGTGCTGCTTGCCTTCGAGCGTGGCGCGCATCTCGTCGAAGGCCAGTTGCAGGTCGCCGACTTCCTGGCCGGCGAGGCGTTCGGGCAACTGGTCGTGTTTGCCGTCGCGGAGATTGCGCACGTAGGCGGTGAGGCGTTCGAGCGGCGTGGTCAGCCAGATGGAGAAACCGACGCCGACCGCGATGACGAGCAGGCCGCCGGCCACGCCGCCCACGAGCACGCGCTGGCGTGCGGCGCGCACGAGGTCGTTGATGTTGTCGGTGGGCTTGCCGACCGAGAGCACGCCGATGATGCGGCCGGCGTGGCGCACGGGCGCGGCGACGTAGATGCGCTGGCTGGATTCGTCGTCGGGAATCTCGCGGGTGGAGCGCGCGCCGTATTGGCCGCGCAGCGTGCGCAGGATGTCGTTCCAGCGCGAGTAGTCCTGGCCGACCGCGCGGCCGCCGTCGGAGTCGTAGCGCACCACGCCCGACGCGTCGGTGAGATAGACGCGCAGGTCGATCGACTGCTTGCGCACGGTGTAGACCTGCGCGTCGAGCTCGCGGCGGTAGGCGGCGTCGAAGACCGGTTGCAACGAGTCGGTGGGCAACGCGCCGTCGACGACGCGGTTTTCCACGAAGGCCGCGAGAATGTTCGCCGTGTCGACCAGCGACTCCTCCATCGACTCGAGGTAACGGGGACGGATGCCGTTGAGAATCCAGCCGACCAGATAGACGTAACCGCCGCCGATCAGCAGCAGGTAGACGAGCAGGATGCGGGTGCGAAAGGTCACGGGTGACGGAGAGGAGGGCTTTAACGCAAAGGCGCAAAGATGCTAAGGTCGCAAAGGCTTGCAGGCTGTGCGCACGGTGGTTGCGGGAACTTTGCGCCTTTGCGTCTTTGCGTTAAAAATAACCAGTCTCATGGAGCGCTGACGCGACTCAGCAATCCTTGAGCGAGTAGCCGAGGCCGCGGTGGGTTTGGATGGGGTCGTCGGACGGCGAGACGGCGCGGATCTTGGCGCGCAGGGTCTTGATGTGCGCGTCGACGGTGCGATCAAGGCTGGCCTCGGGCTCGGTCCAGGCGGAGGCGAGGAGTTGCTCGCGGGTGAAGACGCGGCCGGGTTGCTCGAGCAGGGTCTTCAACAAGCGAAACTCGGTGGCGGTCAGATCGAGCGGCTGTCCGCGCCAGCTGATGCGGCAGCGCAGGTCGTCGACGTTCGCGACCGGCTCACGCGCGGTTGACGATGCCCCGCCGGCAGTCGGCCCAAAGTAACCATTATGGTTACTTTGCGAGGGTGTGGCGGGGGGCGGGGGGAGAGCGGGGCCGCGGCGGAGGATGGCTTTTACGCGGGCGGTGAGCTCGCGGGGGCTGAAGGGCTTGGTGAGGTAGTCGTCGCCGCCGATCTCAAGGCCGACGACGCGGTCGATCTCGCTGTTGCGCGCGGTGAGGAAGAGCACGGGCACGGACGACTCGGCGCGGATCTGTTTGCAAAGCTCAAAGCCGTTGATGTCGGGCAGGCCGACGTCGAGGACCACGAGCGCGGGCGGCGTCTCGCGCAGGGAGGCGAGGCCGTCGGCGCCGTTGGCCCGCCACGCGGGGGCGAAGCCTTCCGCGTTCAACGCGTAGAGGAGGGTGTCGGCGATGGCCGGTTCGTCTTCGATGATGAGGATGGGGGTGGGCAAGCGGACCCAGTAATAAGGAAGAAGTTTGAAGTAAGAAGTCGGAAGTATCGTTGGGTGAGCGATCAGTCGGCCGGGGCGAGTTCGGTGACCATCCACCACGGGCCTGCGTCGGGATGCAGGGCGGCGTGCCAAAACCACGCGGAGACGTCGGTCCAGGCGCGTTGGCCGTCGCTGGAGACGATGCGTTCGCGCACGACGAGGCGGTCGTGCTCGTTGGCCGCACCGGCGGTGGACCAGCGCGAGCCGTCGGGACGCGCGAGGATCTGGCCGGGCGTGATGGCGAAGCCCAGCGCGCGCAGGCAATCGGCCCCCGGATGCAGGCGGCGCGTCGCGTGGTCGACCCAGCGCACCACGAAAACGCTCTCGCCGTCGGTGTAGACGTTCATGCGACCCGGAAAACTCTCGGCGCAGCGCGCCTCGCGTGGCCCGATGGGATGGGCGCGCCACTCGGCCTTGATCGGGGCGGCCTGCCAGCCGGGGAAGTCCCCGCGGTGCTCGGGCGAAACGCCGGCCCCCCGCCCCAGAGGCAGGAGGCCGGCGCCCATGAACAACCCAATCAACCCGAATTGCCACACCGGCCGCGGCTGCGCGACCGGCGGCGTGTCCGTGACCTCCCCGGTCACGGAGTTGGTTCGGCCGATCTTCTCGGCGCGAAAGAGGATGAGCACCATGGCCGCCCCGAAGAACACCAGCCCGACGCCCGAGTGGTGCCCGGGAAACCGCGGCCACAATCCGGTGCCGAAGAAAAACAGCGCGACCGCGCGCAGCACGTTGGCCACGAAGACCGTCGCGCCCGTGAAGCGCAGCAGCCGCAGGCAGGCCCGCGCATCGAGGCGAAACCAGCACGCGGCCAGCGCCGAGAACAGCAGCCCTGTCCACAGCATCTGGATGCCGCTGCACGGCGCGTCCAACACCACCTGTTCGCCGCGCCAATGCAACGTGGTGCCGACCGCCTCGACCGACTGGCCGAGCAACGCGATCAGCGGCACGGTGAGCTGCGTGGTCAACACGCGCAGCGGATAGCCCGCGAAGAACTGCGCCGACGCCACCACCGGCAGCGAGAGAAACAGCAACGCGCCCCACGCCACCGGCGCGCGGCGGTCGGCGCCGACGACGGCCAGCGCCACCACGAACAACAACGCGCGCACCAGCGGCGGCGCGAACGGCAGCGCGGCCACGTAGACGACCAGCGCGCCGAACAACCACGGCCAACGCGCCGCCGGCAACGGTTCGCGCCAACTCCGCCATGGGGCGAAGGCCAGCGCGGCCAGCAAGGCGAGGATGCCCCAACGCTCGTCGGAGCCGCCAAACACCCTCAGTTCATACCAGCGCAACACCGGCCAGCCGGCGAGCAACAGGGCGAGGAGAATGGCGGTCCGAGAGCGCATGGGGGATGCAGGAGAGAAGGTCGAAAGAGTAGCGCCGGCTTCCAGCCGGCATGTTTGAGGCGGGGGGATTAACGGAGCAGGCTGGAAGCCTGCGCTACTTTGCGGCGCCAAGCGACCAGGACGAGGGAGGCCACGCCCACGAGCACGAGCAGCACGGTGGCGGGCTCGGGGGAGACGGGCACGTTCTGGCCGACCGCCGAGCTGGCGACGCCCTGCGGGAGTTGCAGCGGTTGCTTCACGGTTTGCGTGGGATCGGCCGGGTCCTTGCGCACCACGGTGTCGACGGCGACGAACGACGTGAACGGCGTCAGCAGATTATAGCCGAGGCCGAGCGCGGTGATCTCCGCCTTGAGCTTGCCGGCGGGGGACGCGTCTTCGTGTCGTGATCCGCTGGATACGGCTAGGTCGTCGCCCAGACGGGCGATACGCGTGCGGGCCCAGAGCTGCGAGAGCACGTCGGGCGCGTCGATGCGCCCGGCCTGGGCCACGGGCAGACGCGCGACGTAGGGCGCGCTGCCGGTGCGGCCGGTGAGCACGATCTCGCCGGCGGGTTGTCCGCGCCACTTGCCGTGCAGGATCACGGGGCGCGAGGCGAACACGTCGGGCAAGGCGACCGGCTCGACATCGTAGGCGTCGAAGCCGGGGAAGCTGACGTCGATGCCGGTGAGCACGGGCGCCGCGATGTAGTCGGCGAAGCGGCTGGCGGCGTCCGCGGCGTCGGTGTCGCCGGTGACGACAAACGGCTCGCCCTGACCGGCGCGGGCGAGGCCCTCGATCAACTCGCGGTTGACCGACGAGCCGATGCCGAAGGTGAACACGTTGCCCGCGCCGAGGTTTTCGCGGACGAACGCGTAGGCCTCGCTCTCCACGCTCACGTAGCCGTCGGTGAGGATGACCACGGTGCGCGCGGTGTCCGCGGGGCGGGGCAGGGCGAAGGCGTTTTTCAACGCGGGCAGCAACTCGGTGCCGCCGCCACCGCCGTTGCTCTCGACGAACTGGATGGCGCGGGCGACGTTGGTGTCGGTGGCCGGCAACGACTCGGCGGAGAACACGCGGCTGTCGCCGGCGAAGAGCAGGACGTTGAACGTGTCCTTCGGTCGCGGCGCGGCAAGCAGGTCGCGCATGAGCGTCTTGGCTGTGTCGAGCGGGAAGCCGCGCATCGAGCCGGACACATCCAGGATGAAGACATAATCGCGCGCCGGCAGGTCGGCGGCGACGGGCCGCGCCGGCGGCTGGATCATGGCGAGGAACGTGTTCTCGTGGTCGCCTTGCGCGAGTAACAGGCCGGCCTGGAGAGCGTCGCCGGTGAGGCGGTAGCGCAGGATGAAGTCGCGGTTGCCGGCGTCGGGCTGGGTGCCGTCGAGCGCGACGTCGAGCGAGGTCGGCGAGGCGTAGCGGATGCGGGTGTTGTGCGTGGTGCAGGCGGCGTCGCGCACCGGCACGCCGCCGTCGATGTGCACGCGCAGGTCGAACGCGGGCGGCTCCACGCCGGAGTTTTCCGGCAGGTAGGGATTTTGCACAAAGGCCTCCGTCGGATCGGCGGCGTGTCCCGCGGCGGGGCGGTTGGAGTAGCGCGGGCCGACCACACCGGGGGAAACGAAGCGGTATTCGCCGTCGACCGGCGAGAGCAGCTCGGTGTAGCGCAGCTCCACCTTGACGAGGTCGCCGGGGAGGATGTTGGCGACGTTCATCTGAAAAACGTTGGGCCGCTGCTGTTCGAGCAACGAGGCGGTGCGGCCCTCGGTCTTGGCCTGTTCGTAAACCTGCCGCGCCTCGCCGCGCTCTTTGATGACGGCCTCGATCTGGCGGTCGCCGACGCGCAGGGTCAGCCCGTGCACGGCGGCCTTGGTGGAGCCGGGGAAAACGTAGACCGCCTCGAGCGGCACGGAGCCGGTGTTGGCGTAGGTCTGGGTGACGCGCACCTCGGCGATGACGCCCGCAATGGTGGCGTCGATCTTGGTGGACTTGAGCGGCAGGGCGTCGACCCCGCCCGCCTCGGGGGCGTGGTCGGTCTTGACGAAGAAGTAGGGCGAGAGCGTGCGGTCGTCGTCCGCGGCGAAGGCGGCGGAGACCAGCAGGCAAGCGAGGAGAAGCAGGCGTTTCATGTGGAGCGAGAGAAGCGGAAGGGAAAATCAGGATTGCGGGAGGGCGGGCGGCTCGGCCGAGCGGACCTGCCGCGTCCAGTCGAGGTGGCGGGTGGTGAACATGATGGTGGCGAGCACCGTGAAGAGGGCGCCGGTGCCGGCGAGCAGCGCGTAGTCCTGCATCTGGAGAATCATCCACAACGTGCCGTAGGTGGCCGCCAGCACGCCGGCCACGATCAGCGAACGACGTCCGCCGCGCAGGATGGCTGCGCTGTAGCCGGTGATGAGTCCGCCCGATGCGGTGGCGGCGACGAGGTAGGCGACCCCGAAGGCGGTGAACTCCGAGAGGGCCAGCAGCGCGAGGTAGAAGAGCACTAGCGCCGCGCCGACCAGCAGATAGTGCAGGGCGTTGAGCCGCAGCGAGGCGAGCACCTCGAACAGGAAGAACGCGATGAAGACCAGGGTGACGAAGAGCAGCGCGTATTTGGTGGAGCGCTCGACGGTGCGGTAGGCGTCGACCGGACGCATCAGCTCGACGCCGAACTCGGAGCCGGCGAGCGCGTGGTCCGCGGGGCGGCCGGGGGCTGCCGCCCATTGCTGCGCGTATTCACGGGCGTAATACGGGACGTTCCACTCGGCGGTGAAGCCGTCGGGACGCACGTCGCGGGCGGTCGGCAGGAAGCCGCCGTCAAAGCCCGGGTCGGCCCACGGTGAGGTGAGTTTGACGTCGGTCTGGCGGGCGAGCGGGAGAAACGAGATGCGGCGGCTGCCGTTGAGCTTGAGCTTCAGCTTGAACTCACCGGGCGCGACGCCGTCGGCGAGGCCGGGCACGGCGGCGTGCAGGCCGGAGGCGGGAAACGCCGTGCGGGTGCCCGGCTCGAGGGACAAGGCCCGTCCTCCCAAATCCAGCGAGAGGGCGGCCTGCGTGCCACGCAGGTCGGACAGCCCGAGGGCGATCCAGGCCTTGTCCCAGAGCAGGTCGGCGGGAGCCAGTTCGAGCGACCTGATGTCCGCGGCGTCAAACCGGCCCGTCAACGTGAGCCCGGTGGTGTAGACGACGGCCTCGTAGATGCCGCGGTGGCGAATGTCCGGCGCGACCTCGCCCTCGATGGCGAGCGTCTCCGGGAGAAAGACGGCGTGCTGTTCGATCCAGATTTCCTCGGTGGTCTGGATCTGGCGGCCGTTGACAAAACGGTCGCGGGTCTGGGTGTCGCGCACCCGGTAGGGCACGATGAGCACCGGGCCGGCGAGTTGCTGGGCGCGTCCCCAGTTGGCGGTGATCTCGGCGACGGCCTCGTCGCGCCGCTCGGTGCGTTCGCCGAGCAGGTCGTCGATCATCGCGACCGGGATCAGCAGCAGGAGCGCGAGCAGCACGATCCCGAGGATTTTGAAGAGGATCGCGCCGCGGGCGAAAAATCCGCGGATCAGTTCAACGAGGCCGGAGGAGCTGGATTCCATGCCCGCGATGATGCCGCGGGCATGTGTGCTCCGTGTGAACCGACGATGAAGTTTCTATGAAATGCCGGTGAAGGCGGTCTCTAGACCGTGGTGACGCGCCGACGGTATTCCCTTGGCGCGGTGCCGAAGCGGGCCTTGAAGGCGTGGCTCAAATGAAATGCGTCCGCGAAGCCGACGAGGTCGGCGATTTGCGCAAGCGTATGGCCGGTGCCGGCCAGCAGGCGTGCGGCGGTCTCCAGCCGGATATTGCGGACGTGCTGCATCGGGGGCTGGCCAAACGCGGTCTTGAACGTGGAGAACAGCCGCGCGGGCGACATGCCGGCCAGGCGGGCCAGATCCTCCGCGCGCAGGGGCGAGGCGAGGTTTTCCCGGATGTGAAGCAGGACCGGTTGCAGTCGCTCGGCCAGGTGGGCCGCGTCGTGCGCGTGTTCGCGGGGGTGGCGATGCTCGCAAACGACCTCGAGCAGCTCCGCGCACAGCCGCTGTTGGCGGATCCAGCGCAACGGATCGTCACCGTCCAGCCGCTCGGTCTCCAGCGCCCGGTCGATCAACCGGATCACCGCTGTGCTTTCTTCCGGTTCAAGCACGTCCGGCAACTCATAGCGTCCAAGGAAGTCCGTCGGGCCGTAGGCGCCCGCGTGCAGGTGAATCCATCTCGCCTCGAACACCCCGGCCGGGCCGTCGCGATGAATGAAGGCGGTGGGCGTGTGCGCGGGCACGACGAGCACGCGCCCGGCGGGCACGGAAAAACGTCGGCGACCCTGGCGGATCTCATATCCGCCGGTCACCGCGTGCGCAAAGATGGTGTAGGGCGTGGTCTTCTCGTGCACCCAGCCCCTCACTGCGCGCCGGAAACTGCCGGCTTGGAAAAACTCCAGCTGGAGCGGAGGTCTGGGAATGTCACTGATTGGAGAAAATGACATGTTTTAACGAGTTTGAATCATGTCCGGAAACGAGGGAATCCGATATGCTGTTTTCGTCATACTGTGACCGATACCACTCTTGATCGAGTAAATTGACCGGCCTGGTCACGCGAGGCGATGGCCCGAAAACGAAAAGACAAAAACACATGCGATTGGCCGCTCCCATCTATCGTGATTTCAACTCCGCCGAACAGTGGGCGGAGGCCCATGTCGAGGCCGGCCACAGCGCGGCCGACACGCTGCTGACGCCCGCGGCGGACGACGCCACCGCGGCCGCCTACGTCGCGGCGGCGCGCCAGGCGGACATTGTCATCGCCGAGGTCGGCGCCTGGTCGAATCCCATCGACCCCGATCCGCGGAAGGCGGCCGAGGCGCTAGAAAAATGTCGCCTCCATCTGGATCTGGCCGAGCGGCTGGGCGCGCGTTGTTGCGTCAACATCGCTGGCTCGCGCAATCCGGAGCAGTGGGACGGTCCGCATGCCGAAAACCTTTCCGCGGACACCTTCGACCTGATCGTCGAGTCGGTCCGCTCCATCATCGACGCGGTCAAGCCCCGCCGGACCGTCTACGCGCTGGAGACGATGCCCTGGATTTTCCCGTCGTCGCCGGACGAATACCTCGCGCTCATCCGCGCCGTCGACCGGCCGGCGTTTGGCGTGCATCTCGATCCGGTCAACATGATCAACAGTCCGGAGCGCGTCTGTCGCACCGCCGACTTCATCCGGGAATGCTTCGCCAAGCTCGGTCCGCACATCCGCGGCTGCCACGCCAAGGACGTGCGCATCCGCCCCGAGCTCACCGTGCACATCGAGGAATGCCGTCCCGGCACCGGCGTGCTCGACTACGGCGTCTTCCTGCGGGAGCTGGACCGGCTCGACCCCGACATGCCCCTCGCCCTCGAGCACCTGCCGGCGGACGAGTATCCGGTGGCCGCGGAGCACCTGCGCGCGGTGGCGGCGCGGCACGGCATCGCGTTTCGCCAGCCCGCCGCCGCGCCCGCCTGAGCGTCGAGACCGGCGGCGTTCGCCGGTCGGTCCCTTTCTTTTCACCCATGCGACAAATACTCTTCACCGCCCGCGAACAAGCGGAGTTGCAAACCGTCCCCGGCCACGCCGGCCCCATCCCGGCCCTGCACGTGCGCGGCCGCACGCTCGTCTCGCTGGTCAGCCCCGGCACCGAGCTGAACTGGGGCTACCTCGGCAACAACTTCCCGGTCGAGACGGGCTACGCCTGCGTATTCGAGATCGACGGGGTGGGCGAGGGCGTGACCGACCTGCGGGTGGGCGACCGCGTGTTCGCCTCCGGCCCGCACGCCGAGCGCCAGCAGGCACCGCGCGAGCAGGTCACACGACTGCCCGACGGCCTTGCCCCCGAGGTGGCGGTCTTCGCGCGGCTGATGAGCGTGAGCATGAGCACGCTGAACACGGCGGCGGCCCACGCGCCCGCCCGCGTGCTCGTGACGGGGCTCGGTCCCGTGGGCAACCTGGCCGCGCAGGTATTCGCCCGCTGTGGCTATCAGGTGACCGCGGTCGATCCGGTGGCCGAACGCCGCGAGGCGGCCAAGGCCTCCGGCATCCGCGATGTGCGCGCCTCGGTCGCCGAGGGACCCGACGATCTGGCGGGACGCGTGGCGCTGCACGTCGAGTGCAGCGGTCACGAGCAGGCCGTGCTCGACGGCTGCAACTGCGTCTGCAAGCGCGGCGAGGTCGTGCTGGTGGGCGTGCCCTGGGGGCGCAAAACCGAGTTGTCCTCCTTTGACCTGCTGCACTCCGTCTTTCACCGCTACGTCGTCGTGCGCAGCGGCTGGGAGTGGGAGGTGCCCGGACAGGCGCGCGACTTTTCGTTCAATTCGCTCGCGGCCAACCACGCCGCCGCGCTCGCCTGGCTGCACGAAGGCTCCGTGCGGGTCGACGGACTCGCCGGTATCCATTCCCCGGATGCGCCCGGCGGCGTCTACGCCGGCCTGCTGGCGCGCACGCTGCCCGAGCCCGGCGCGCTCTTCGACTGGCGACTGCTCGCGGCGGCCTGAACCGCCGCCGTCTCCTTGCCCCGACCCCGACAACAACCCCGACCCCACACGACCATGGCCTTTCGAGTCATTGAAACCGGCGACCTCGCCCACTTGCGGTGGAAAAGCGACTTCAGCGACGACGCGCTGATCATCGCCTACCACTTTCCCGAGCACGACGCGGTGGAGCCGCTGCACGACCACGACTTCGTGGAGATCCAGCTCTGCGCCGGCGGCCGCGGCCGTCAGCAGACCCAGGGCGGCGACTTCCCCTTCACGCGCGGCAAGGCGATGCTCATCCGCCCGGGCGCGTGGCACCGCCACCACGACAACGAGCGGCTCGACGCCTACGTCTGCTGCTTCGGCGCGAAGCTGCTCATGCACGAGCTGCTCTGGACGCTGGACGAGCCCGCGCTCAACGAGCTGCTCTGGCGCCCCTCGACCACCAAGGACGGCGGCATCTGCACCGTCACGCTGAGCGAGTCGCAGCTCGCGCGCTGCATCGTGCACTTCGAGGCGCTCGTGGCCCTCGGCGAAAGCGAGGATCCGCGGGAAAAGGCGCTGCGGCTCGGCTACCTCACGCTGATCCTGGCGACGCTGGCCGAGGCCGTGCCGGAGCGCGTCGACGACGCCCATTATCCGCCGGCGCACACCTCGGTGAAGCGCTGCCTCACGCTGATGGGAGGCGACCTCGCGGAGTCCTGGACGGCCAACGGCCTCGCGCGAAAGCTCAACATCGACGTCTCCTACCTCGGCCGGTTGTTCAAGAGCACGCTGGGCATGTCGCCCATGGCGTGGCTCGCCCAGGCCCGGGCGGAGCGCGCGGCCCGGCTGCTTTGCCGGACCGACAAGTCGGTATCCGAAATCGCGATCGAGGTCGGCTGGCCGGACCCGGTGCATTTCGCCCGGAGGTTTCGCGCCCATTTCGGGGTGTCCGCGACGGAATACCGCGAGCGTCGCCGCGCGCGCGTCGCGGAGTCAACGGCGCATCCCGAGGAGCGTTTTCGGTGGGCCGTGCCGGAGCGCGACTCAATCGATGGAAAAGCGGCCGCCGACGCCCGGCACCTGTCACTCGCCGAGGCCTGAGCCGAGGCGGGTCTGGATCACGAGGAACCGCATCGGCCCGTCGCCTCCGTTGACCAGCGAATGGGAGTGGCCCGACCGCGTGAGGCAGACGTCGCCGGCGCTGACAGGAGTATCCACTCCGTCGATACGCATGGTTCCGCGTCCTCCGATGATGACGTAGATCTCCTCCTCGCCCTCGTGGCCGTGCTCGCCGATGCTCGCGCCGGGCTCGATGACGTTGTCGTGGATGAAGGAAAACCCGGCGCCGCGCTTCGCGTAGTCGGCGAGCAGCTCGGAGCACCAGAGGGCGCCTTGTCCCTCGTGGCAGTTTTCGAATCGGCGAAGGTTGTCGGCGGAAGCGCGGAGCAGCATGCGGCCACGCTGGAGCGCCGGGCGGTGAGTGGCACGAAAATGTCGATTTCGTGCCACCGTATTCCCGCGGAGGGCCTAACCCCGCGCCGGCGGCGCGGGTAGGCTTGGTCCGCATGATCACCCCGCCTTGCCCGTCGTGCCGCGCGCGCCGCCTCCTCGTGGCGTTGCTCTGGACGTTTCTCGCCGTGTCTGTGTTCGCGTCGAACGATGCGCCCGCCACGGGCTCGCGCGCGTCGGCGCTGGATGCCTTCGCCTCGCATGGTGACGCCGCCTTTCGGGATGCGCTGACCGGAGCCGGTGACATGGCGGCGATCAGTCTGCCGGGCGGCCAGACCTGGGTGGGCACGCTGCGGGTGCCCGCGTTGCCGGAGGGAGGCCTGCTGACGTTTGGCGTCGGGCTCGGTGGCTACACGGCCTCCGCGGAGAGTTCGGCCGATTCGACCGACGGGCGGGACGGCGCGTGGTCCGCGCTGCCGTTGACGCTCTGGCTGCCCGGCGAGTCCGGCCACCTGCGTTTGCAGAAGCTCGAGCTGCCCGCGTCGGAGCACCCCGTCTGGGTGAGGCTGGCGATTACCAATCCGTCGGCGACGTCCGCGACCCAGGTCCGCGACGTCGAGCTGCATGCCTTCGCAGCCGGGGGTAACGACGACTATTGGCTGGCCATCGGCGCCTCGATCACGCGCACGTCGACCTCGCACGCGCTCTTCAAGCAAAGCGTGCGCGAGCGTTTCGGCGCGGAGCGGGATCCGGTTGTCTTCAACCTGGCGACGGGCGGATCGATCACGCACGACTGGGTCAACGGATCGCCCAACCTGCTGGAGCAGGCGCTCGCCCTGCATCCAAAAGCCCGATACGTGCTGGTGCACGTCGGCGGCAACAACGTCTCCAACAACCGGCCCTTCGACGAGGCCGACTCCCGCGACGTAACGGTCCGCGCGCATCTGCGCCAGATCTACCAGACGATCCTCGACGCGGGCCGGCGGCCGATTCCGCTGCGGCTGTCGTTTCGCGACTACAAAACCGCGCCGCTCGTGAACGGCGGGGCCAATCCCGAGAACGGCTCGTTGCCCTACAACGTGAACATCGTCGACCCGCTCATCGCGGAGCTCGCGCCCGAGGCCTACGACTTCGCCGCCGGTCGCGGGCGGGTCGATCCTTACACCTACCTCCTCGGACGTCAGGAGCTGCTGGATGCCGACGGCATTCACCTGAACCAGGCCGGCCGCGAAGCGTGGACGCGCGACATCCTCGCCGCGCAGGCGGGGGCCATCGTTTATCCGGCGCCACCGCTGCGCATTGTCACGCAGCCCGCGCCGGTGGTCGTCTATGCGGGCCATGGCGCCACGTTCCGCGTGGAGGCGGTGGGTGACGCGCCGGCCTGCCAATGGATTCACAACGGCATTGCGATTCCCGGCGCGACGTCGCCGGTGCTCGAGTTGGGCGGAGTGCAGGCGGATGACGCCGGCTGGTATCAGGTCGCCGTGACCGACGCCGCGGGCGGCGCCGTTCTTTCGGATCGTGTCACGCTCACGCTGGCAACGTCGTCCGCGATCCGCACCTGGTTGTTCGACTTCGGGTCCTCGGGCTCGGTCATGGCCAGTCCCGACGCGCAGGGGCTGCGTTGGAACAACCTGACCTCCTCCGCCACCGGGGCGTTTCTGTCGGCGCCCGTCTGGACCTCCGGCGTGGCCGCGGCCGGCACGACGCTCACGATCACCGACGGTTTCTCGGGCATCAACACCGCCGGCTCCACCGTGGACGGCGCGTTTCCCGCGAACCCCTCGCGCGATTCCTTTTACGTGACGGGCACGGGTTCCTCCGGATCGAAGCGCACGGCCGTTCTCACGTTGTCCGGGCTCGATGCGGGAGCCGCCTATGGATTCACCTTCTTCGCCGCGCGCTCCGGGAGCGGCTCGCGACAGACGCGTTTCACGGTCGCGGGCGGGACGCCGGTGTTTCTCGAGGCGATCAACAATACCCATGGCACCGCGTCCGTCGCCGGCGTTCGTCCCGACGCCTCGGGGCGGATCGTGATCGAGGTCGCTCCCTACGATGCCGGCGGCGTGCTGCAGGAATACGGTTATCTCAACGCGATGAACGTCACCGAGTCGCTCCCGCAGGCGGACGCCTACGCGGTCTGGACCAGCGCACACGCGTTGCCGGTCGACCTGTCGGGGGAGGGGGATGACGCGGATGGCGACGGCGTGGCCAATCTGGTCGAGTTTGCCCTTGGGGGCGATCCGCGGTCGGCCGGCACGCGGTCGCCTGAGCCGGCGTTGCTGGACGATGCCGGCCGGCGCTACCTGCTGTTGGACATCGCTCGCGACCCGACCGCCACCGGGCTCGACTACGTGGTCGAGGTCACCGACGACCTCACGCTGTGGCAGGCAGGCGTCGGGCATACGCTCACGCTGGTCGACAGCCCGGAGCGACTTTGCGTGCGCGACGACCGTCCGCTGACGGCCGGTGTCCGCCGGTTCATGCGGCTGAGGATAACGCGGCCCTGAGTCGGGAAACTGCCCCCCCCCGAATGTCGAATCCGTCCCAATCGAAAGCCAGTTTTGGCATAACGCCTCCGGGGCGTCTGCTGCTACGCTTTGGCCACGCTCCGGTTTCCTCGCGGAGCACAACCCCAACCCCGCCCCGCTCCCCAAGGCACGCCCTTTTCGGTGATCGCCTGCCACCTCCCCATCGTATCCAGCCCATGAAAACCAACCTGTTTAAGAACATCCTCTCCGGCGGCCTGCTCGCCATGGTGCTGACCGCGGTCAGCGCGCACGCCCAGACCATCTATCTCGACTTCGGTCTCGGCAGCACGCCGCCCAGCGGCTGGAACAGCTTCGGCTCGTCCGGCACGTCATTCAGTCTTTCCAACCTCGTCGACAGCACCAACGCGGCCACCTCCATCGGTCTGGACGTCAACGGCGGCTTTAGCACCACCGGCTCCGGCGTGGCCTTGGGCGTGGCCGCGTTCACCAGCACGGCGTCCGGGGAGACCCATGATTTCGCCGCGGGCGCTGTCAGCGACTACCTGGCCGGCACCACGTCCGGCGTGTTCACGTTCACCGGTCTCGACGTCACCAAGACCTACACCCTGGAGTTCTTCTCCTCGCGCTCCAATCCCGGCGGCGGTCGCAACACCCAGTTCGTGGTCAGCAACGGTGGCGTGAGCAGCAACACGACGCTGCTCCTCGATGCGGGCGACAACGTCAGCGACACGGTTTACGCGACGGCCTTCGCCCCCTCGGTGACCGGCACCATTTCGGTCACGCTGACTGCGGTCACCCCCACCAACGGCTACTACTACATCAACGCCGCCGCGCTCACGGTCAACACGTCCAACGTGCCCGAGCCCTCGTCCTATGCGCTGATCGCCGGCGCGGCCGGCCTGGGGCTCTGCGTCGCGGGCCGCCGTCGCCACCGGCGCTGATCGTTCTTTGCCAAGGCCCGTTCCCCGCAACCCGCCCGCGTTCGTCGCGGGCGGGTTTTTTGTGCCCCTCCGTCGGGCGTGGCGGGGTGTCCGGCGGGCTGGTCCCAAGGCGGTCCCGTGCCTGCCGCCGGAGGGGAATGCCGGCCCTGAAATGTCGAAAATATCCCATCTGAAGACAGGCTTTGGCCTAACGCGATCCGACCCGTTGTGGTAGCATTTGCCCCGTCGGACGCATTGCCCCGACAGAGCCGGCGACTCCCCCTCGTCGGCCGCCCCAATCCCCATTCAACGACATGCTTTCCCTCCACCGATCCCCCGTTCGCCGTGGTTTCACCCTCGTCGAGCTGCTCGCGGTCATCGCGATCATCGGCATACTCTCCGCCATCATCATCCCCGTGGTCGGCAATGTCCGCCGGAGTGCCCGTCAGGCCCAGTCGCTCAGCAACGTGAAGCAGATCACCCAGGCGGTCCTGCTCTACGCCACCGACAACCGCGGCTTCCTCCCCCAGCAGGGGCGCGGCAACAACTTCACCCAGCCTCTCTGGCCGCAGCAGGTCACCGCCTACCTCGCCGGCAAGCCCGATCCGGCCAACTGGGGCTCGCTCAAGATCGACAAGGTCTTCTTCGACCCGTTGCTCGACGACGACAGCCACGGCGGCCTCGGCGACTACGGCAACAACACGAACGTCATCACGACCCCGAGAAACGCGGCGGGCGAGAGCCTCGGCGCCTTTCACATCTCGCAGGCCGTGGCGCCGCCCCGTCTGGTTGTGGTGGGCTCGGCCCGCGAGCTCTCCGGCGGCCGCTACATCGGCTGCTGGTATTTGAACGACCACTACTGGCAAAACGGCCCGGGCAACTACGGCGCGATCTACGGACGCGACGGCGGCCCCGCCATCCTGGCGTTTCTCGACGGCAGCGCGCGCGCCGTGCCCATGACCGAGCTCGCCACCCGCGAGCAACGCCGGGCGCTTTTCGCCAACCAATAGGCATCGCCCTCCGCCGCATTCCCTCGCATCCGCCCGGCGCGGACGCCGTCCGCCATTTTTTCGCATCACCCATGCATCGCCTTCGACTCGCCCTGTTCACCGCCCTGATCGTCCTGCTCGCCCCGCTGCCGCGTCTGGCCGCGGGCGACGGCTTCTACGCGCCCGCCCGCACGCTGCTGCCCTCCGCCCCAGACGGCATGATCTCCGACTACGCCGGCGTGAGCCCGCGCTGGGAGGCCGCGGCGGACGGCGCGTCCCGCCTCGTGGTCCCCGCGCCCGGCCGCAACGAGGTCAATCTCGTCTGGACCTATTGGGGACACACCCGGCCCGAGGCCGCCGACTGGACCGCGTGGGCGGACCAAGGCGAGCTGCGCCTGCGCGCCGGGCAGACCGTTACCGTGCGCCCCTCGGTCTCGATCAAGGTCGCCGGGGATTGGACCGCCTTCGCCGAGTCTCCGTCGGCCGAGCTCTCCGCCGGTCGGGACAATGTGCTGCCGCTCTCGCTGCCGCCGTTGCCTGCCGCCGGGCAGGTCGAGGCCGTGCGCCTGCTGCTGGTCGCCGACGAAGACCTGCCCGAGCTGGTGGTCTCCGACTGGAGCGTCGGCGGCACCCGGCCGATGGCGCTGAGCGTGCCCGGCGAGGAAACGCTGCGCACCGTCAACCCCGTCACGGTTTCCGGACGCGTGGGCGCGAGCGGCCCCGTCGTCGTCCGCGCCGTCGCGTCCGACGGTCGCGAACTCGCGCGCTGGACCGTGCAGGCGGCGGCGGACGGGCGCTTTGAATTGCCTTTGGATCGCTCGGGTTTGCCCGCCGGCCTGCTGCGCTTGCAAGCCGCCTCGGTCGCGCGGCCCGAACTCCGCTCCGGCGACGTGGACCTCTACGTCTATCCCGTCATCACCCCGGGCCGCAGCCTGCCGCCGGTCGTGCGCGACGGCCGCCACCTGCTGGTCGACGGCAAGCCCTGGGGATTCGCCGGCTTCAACTACACGCGCTTCTCGCTCGGCAACGCGATTCGCGCGGACTTCCGCCAGCTCGCGGAGGATTTCCGCGTCAGCGCGGAGTGGGGCGTCACCGTTTTGCGAATACCGTTGCACCTCGGCATGATCCAGCCCGAGCCCGGTGTTTTTCCGGATCACCCGCGCTACGCGGACATCCTGCGCCGGCACAAGCTGGACCCGCGTTTCTTTGAACTGCTCGACTACGCCGTCGCCCTCGCGGGCGCCCATGGCATGCGGCTGGTGCTCGAGTGGCACGAGATGCCCGACGATCCCTACCGCTACTTTGTCGGCGGCAACGAGCAGGACCGCGGCTCCGGCAAGCCCGGCAACGGCATCGCCTGGCTCTATGACGCCGAGACCCGCTCGGCGGTCGGTCCCGGCGAACCGCGCTGGGTGCGCGCGATCGTCGACACCAACCGCTGGATGGCCCGCCACTTCAAGGGCAACGGCAACATTCTCGGCTTCGAGGTGCCCTACAACGAGCCCCACAGCGTGGCCGACTCCAGCGAGGCCGCCTGGCGCCGCATCACCGCGGAGACCATCCGCCCGATCCGCGCCGAGGATCCGGCGCGGCTGACCTTCGCGATGCCGCCCGCCTGGGGACACGGCAACGTCATGCCGTCCGTCACCTGGCAATTGCCCGACGAACTCGACGGCATGGCCCCGCACTACTACCTCGGCAACGGTCCGGTGCCGGTGCGCCCCGACGCCTCCACGCGACCCGAGCCCTGGCTGGCGCGCGACGTCGCCGCGACCTTTGACCACAGCTTTGCCGCGGTGGCCCTGCCGCACAGCGCCGCGCCCTGGCCGGTCTGGAACGGCGAGTCCGGCGAGCACGGCTACCAGTCGCTCTTTCCCGAGCTCACGCAGCTTCAGGCCGCCCCGCTCATGATCGAGGCCCAGCTCGTGCAGGCTTACGCCGCCGGCATGTGCGGCAGCCTCGGCTGGACGCTCAC
The DNA here is from genome assembly GCA_030601755.1 of Verrucomicrobiota bacterium. Taxonomy (GTDB): domain Bacteria; phylum Verrucomicrobiota; class Verrucomicrobiia; order Opitutales; family Opitutaceae; genus JAUWBF01. The sequence continues at coordinate 24,375 of JAUWBF010000003.1, forward strand.
CGGACACGAGACGATCTACGAACCGCTGACCGGCGTCTACGCCGAGGCCATGCGTCGCTTCGCGCCGGTCTTCACCGCCGGCCCGGTCGACTATGCGCGCCCGCAGGTGCTCTTCGTGCAAAACCCCGCCGCGGTCCCCGGCGACAACGGCCTCAACCAAGCCTGCACGCCGCTGGCCCGCCTCGCGCTCGATCTGCACCTCGGCCCCGTGCACTACATGAGCGACGACCAGCTGCTCTACAACGGCCTCGTGCAACTCTCCTCCGGTTTGGAGCAGGTCGAGTCGGTGGCCGCCGGCCTTCACTACAAGGCCGTGGTGGTCGACACGCGTAACCTCGACTCCCGCGCCCTTGAGCTCCTGGCCGCGAGCAGGCTCCCCGTGCTCAAGACCGCCGACGCCGCCGCGCTCACCGCGGACGAGCTCGCCGGCTTCCTCTCGCGCAACGGCGTCGAGGTAGACCGGCGCACGCCCGCCGCGCTTCAACTGATCGCCGGTCCGCGGCACCTGCTCGTCTACCGGCGTTCCGGGGACGGCGCGGCCAAGGTGTATCCGAATCTTGGATTCGAAGGACGCGCCGCGCTGGTGGACGAGGACGGCCGCGAGGTGTTTGCCGGCACCGCCGAGGCGCTGCGCCGCGACGGCCTCCGCGTCGACCTGCCCAAGTGGCGCACGGCGATCTTCCGCATCGAACCCCGTTCCTGAACGTCATGACGAACCCACTCCGCACCTTTGTCCGCGCGGGCCTGATCCTGGCGGTGTTGGCCGCCACCACGCAGGCCCGCACGATCCGTCTGCTGACGGTCGGCAACAGCTTCGCCTACAACTCGACCAGCGAACTGCCCGCGCTGGCGGTCGCCGGCGGACACGAGATCCATATCTTCCACGCCAACATCAGCGGCGGCTCCCTGGAAATGCAGGTGGCCCACATCAAGGCCCACGAGGCGGACCCTGACGATCCCGCCGGCCGGCCCTACAAAAACCGTTATGACCCCCGCACGGGCGCACGGCGCGACTTCAGTCTGGCCGAGGCCCTGCAGGCCGACGCCTGGGATGTGGTCACGATCCAGCAGGTCAGCGGCCTCAGCTTCAAACCCGAGTCCTACGAGCCCTACGCGGCCACCGTGATCGACCTGGTGAAAAAACACGCTCCGCAGGCCGAGATCGTGATTCACCAGACCTGGGCCTATCGCGAGGACCACCCCTACATGACGGGCAACCCCGCCTTCACCCCGGCCGTGATGCAGGCCGGGCTCGAGGATGCCTACCGTCAGCTCGCCGCGCGTTACGGACTGCGGATTTTCCCCGTCGGCCAGGCCTTCTGGGCCGCCCGCCAGACGCCGCGCTGGACCTACACGTTTCCTGATCCCGACTACGACTATGATCGTCCCGTGAAGGGCACTGTTCCTCGCCAGCCCGGCAGTCTCTTCAACGGCTGGCACTGGGAGGGCGAGCGGCTCGTGCTCGACGCCTTCCACGCCAACCAGGCCGGTCGCTACCTCGGCGGCTGCGTCTTCTACGAAATGCTCTTCGGCGACGACGTGACCCGTCTCGATTATCATCCGGCCGGCCTGTCCGCCGGGGACGCCGCGCAGTTGCGGCGCATCGCCCGCGAGACCGTCGCCGGGTCCGGCTCGCAACCCACCCCCTGATCCACTCGACCATGAAACGCATCCTCGCCACCGCCGCCGTCCTGCTTGCCGGCGCATCGCTTCACGCCGCCTCCGCCGGTCCCATCCTCATCGACTTCGGCCTCTCCTCGCAGCGCACGTCGCCGGACGGCATCGCTTGGAACAATGTCGACGAAACCACCCAGCACGGCCTCGTCGACCTGCCGCTGCTCAAGGCCGACGGCTCGCCCAGCGGCATCAAGCTCGACGTGGTCTCCCCCTTCGCCGGCCCCAACCCCGGCGGCACCAAGCAGGAGTCGCTCGGCTATCCGCTCTCGGCCACGCGCGACAGCCTCTACGCCAACGTGGAACCCTTCAACAACCGCGCCGACGTCACGCCCGTCCTGCGGTTGTCGGGCCTCGATCCCCGCGGCGCCTATGTCTTCACCTTCTTCGCGTCCCGCCTCGGCGCGGGCGACGACCGCACCACCCGCTACACCGTGGAAGGTGCCGTCACCAAGACCGCCGACCTCGACGCCGCCGAGAATCTCGACCGCAGCGCCGCCACCGGCGCCGTGACCCCGCGCGCCGACGGCACCGTGACCATCACGCTCACGCCCGGCCCGACCAACAACAACGGCAACCACTTCACCTACCTCGGCGTGCTCGAGATCCACGCGGCCGAGTAAGGCGCCGACGACACCCTTTTCCGTTGAAGCCCGTTTCCGCCCACACCCCGTCCCGCGAAGAATCCGTGTTCGGGCGCGCCCGCTGGATCTGGCCCGACAGCCACCACTGGGACCTGCACAACGGCTACGCGCTCTTTCGCCGCCGCTTCACGCTGCCCGCGGCGCCGGCGGAGGCGCGGCTGTTCATCACGGCGGACCAATCCTACCGGCTGTATGTGAATGACCACTACGTCGCGCGCGGTCCGGCGCGCGGCGTGCAGCGCTCGTGGCCGTATGACGAGATCGACGTCGGCCGCTGGCTGCGCGCCGGGGACAACGTGATCGCGATCCGCGCGCACAACCCCGGCTTCAGCACGTTCCAATACCTGAGCGAGGGCTACGCCGGCGTGCTGGTGGCCGGCACCTGGTGCGGTGTGCGCATCGACAGCGGGCCGGGCTGGAAGGCGGTCCGCCAGTCCTCGGTCCAGCGCGACACCGTGCCGTGCAGCCTCCAGCTCTATGCCCAGGAGCACATCGATCTGCGCGAGGATCCGCGCGATTGGACCTCCGGGGACTTCGACGACACGGGCTGGCCGGAGCCGGTCGGGCGCCCGTGGAACAGCGGCCCATGGTTCGGGCTGGAGCCGCGCGGCATCCCGATGCTGGCGGAGCGCACGATGCGGCCGGCCGCTCTGGCCGGAGTGGGGGCGGGGGATTGCGCGGCGGGCCACGGACGCGTGCGCGACGTGGTTGCGTTGCGTCGACGCGAGGACCGGGGCCACGCGCCGACCGGAGCGCAACCGGACACGCTGCGCGTCCCGCCGTCGGGCCGGGGACGCTTTCGCAGCCATCTGCTGGACTTCGGCCGCACGGTGGTGGGCAGCCTCGTGGTCACCGTGCGTGGCGCGCAGGGTGGCGAGATCATCGACACGCATCTGGGCGAGACGGTCGACCTGGAGACGCTGACCATCGACCAGATCGCCGACGCGGGATCGCGCATGGCGTTCGGCGACCGCTTGGTCTGTCGGGCGGGGGATCAGACGCATCGGTTTTATCATCACTACGGTTTTCGTTATCTCGACCTGACGGTGCGCGACGCGTGCGCCGAGCTGGATATCGAGGTGGAGTTGAACTGGGTCGGTTATCCGCTGGAGCGGCGCGGCTCTTTCGCCTGCTCGGACCCGCTGCTGGAGCGCATCTGGGAAGCCTGCGCGTGGACGCAGCAATGTTGCAGCCTCGACGCCTACGTGGACACGCCGTGGCGCGAGCAGGCGCAGTGGTGGGGCGACGCGCGGGTGCAGGCGTGGAATACCTTTCACCTGAGCGGCGATGCCCGGCTGCTGCGCCGAGGCATCGCGCAGATCGCCGGCCAGACCACGCCCGATGGCGTGACCTATGGACATGCGCCGACCATGGCGCATGGCTGCGTGCTGCCGGACTTCACGTTGATCTGGTTTCTCACAATCTGGGACCACTACTGGCAGACCGGCTCGACCGAGCCGCTGACCACGCATGCCCGGACCATCGAGGGGGCGTTGGCGTATTTCCGCGATCATACCGATCCGGCCAGCGGACTGGTCACCTACGACGAGCGTTACTGGCTGTTTCTGGACTGGATCGACATCTTCAAGGACGGCGCGCCGGCGCTCTACAACCTCTGGTTGCTGCTGGCGTTGGACAAGCTCGCGACGCTCCACCGCGCGGCCGGCGATCCGGGCAAGGCGGCCCCGCTGGAGGCGTGGGCCGGCGAGTTGCGTGCCGCGCTCGCACGGTTGGTCGATGAAGACGGCCTGATGCGTGATGGTGTCGACCGGTCCGGGAACATCGTGCGCTCGACCAGCCTGCACTGCCAGGTGCTGGCGGCGGCGGCCGACATCCCCGGCCACCGCATCGACGTGGCCGAGGAGCGGCTGTTGCTTCCCTATCTCGCGGGGCTCTCGCTCCCGGTTGCGCAGCCTTCGGCCTATTGGGTTACCTACCTGTTTAGTCACCTCGCGACCCGCGGGTATGGCCGGGAGGTGGTCGACTTCATCCGCCGACACTGGGAGCGGATGGCGGACTACGGGACGACGTGGGAAAACTTCGAGCCGAAGAAGGCGGACGAGAGTTTTTCACACGCGTGGTCGGCGCATCCGCTGTTCCATCTGATGCAGATCATCGGTGGCGTGCGGCAGTCAAAGCCGGCGTGGGAGGAAATCGAATACGCGCCGGTCTTTGACGGCGATCATGCGGATGTGACGGTGCCGACTCCGCTCGGCTTGTTGCGTGCCGTCTGGCGCCGATCGAATGACGGGGCGATCCGCGTGGAGCTGACGCTGCCACGGGGCATGCGCGCGAAGGTGACGCTGCCCGGGCGCGCACCGACATGGGAAACGGGTGAGTTCGCCGCGCTGATCCAAGCGGACGAAAATCTATCCGAGATCGCCGGTGGTTGTTTCACGGGCAACGCAGGCTAGCCCGTGATCCCGACCTAGGCGGTGCGGGGACGACGGCGGGCGGAGCAGAGGCCCAGGGCGGCGAGCGCGGAAAGGAGCGCGGCGGCGGCGGGCTCGGGGATGGTGCTTGGGGTGACGGATGCCAGGTCGGAGCCGTAGCGGATCTCGTCGAACACGCCGACGTCGTTGACGGTGACCAGACCGAAGGCCATGGCGGAGGAGAAGATGTTGGTGGAGCTGGAGGTGGTCGTGTTGGTCGACATGCCGGTGACCGTGACGGAGTTGAGCGCGGCCTCGTCGCCGCCGGCGGAGAGGAAGGCGGCGAACTGCGCGGCGTCGAGCGCCCACTGGGTGGCGACGCCGGGCGTGGTGGGGCTCACGGACTGCCCGACGCGGGTGAACTTGCTGATGATAATATAGGTGGTGCCGTTGGTGAGCTTATCGCTTCCGTCGGTGCCCGTGCTGCCGTAGCCAACCGCGATGTTGGGAGAGCCGTTGCGGGAGTCGGCCCAGCTGTTGAAATGTGAGTTGTTGCTATCAGAGGGCATGGCTCCGACGCGCAGGACGGCGCCTTCACCACTGACGGATGTTCCTTTGAAACTGATATTGACCAAGTAGCTGTTCCACAGCGTGCCGGTGTAGGCGGTGGCGCCGATGTCGATGTCGGCGCCCATGACGTTGGTGCCGGTGGCAAAGGCGAGCGCGCCGCCGGATGTGGCGAGCGAGCCGAGCGTGAGGCCGGTGGTCTGCAACGAGAAGCCGGCGGTGCGCGGCGAGGCGGCTCCGTCGTAGTAGCCGACGGATGTGTCGAGGCCGACGGTGTTGCCGTTGGGAGTCTGGCCGGCGAGGTTGGTGCCGGTGTAGCCGTTGAAACCCTCGTAGACGAGGAGAGCGGCATGCAGGGGGAGGGAGCTCAGCGAGAGAAGGCCGCAGACGGCAAACCACGCGCGCGAACGGGAGATGCGTGCAAAGTTCATGGGGAGGGGTGACCTCGAGCGTCACCCGAACCGTTTCGTGTCGCAATCCCAGAGTGGGCGACGCGCTTGGTAAAAAGGCGGGCCCGGCAGGACCCGCCTTTGATGAACGGTTTTGATATCCGTCAGACCTTGGGGAACTTGACCCACTTGGCGCCGGACTTGGCGCTCTTCACGACGGTCTCGATGAAGGCCATGCCCTCGACGCCGTCGGCGATGGTCGGGTAGTCAAGGTCCTTGGGTAGTTTTTTACCGGATACCTGCGCGCGGATGGCTCGGAAGATATCGGCGTAGATGTTGCCGAAGGCCTCGAGGTAGCCCTCGGGGTGGCCGGGGGGCGTGCGCGTGAAGCGGGCGGCGGCGGGGGCGAGGTAGCCCTGGCCGCGTCCCCAGACCTCGGCGGGTTTGTCGGGGTATTTCACGACGAGCTGGTTGGGGTGCTCCTGTTTCCACTCGAGGCCGGCCTTTTCGCCGTAGACGCGGATGTTGAGGTTGTTCTCCTCGCCGACGCTGATCTGCGAGGCGTGGAGCACGCCCTTGGCGCCGCCCTCGAAGCGCAGGAGGATGTTGCCGTCGTCGTCGAGCTGGCGGCCGGGCACGAAGGCGGTGAGGTCGGCGCAGAGTTCGGTGATGGAGAGGCCGGTGATGTAGCGGGCGAGGTTTTCGGCGTGGGTGCCGATGTCGCCGATGCAGCCGGCGGCGCCGGAGCGCTTGGGGTCGGTGCGCCAGGCGGCTTGTTTCTGGTCGGTCTTCTCGATGGCGGTGGCGAGCCAGCCCTGCGGATACTCGACGACGACCTTGCGGATTTTGCCGAGCTTGCCGGTGCGCACGAGTTCGCGCGCCTGCTTCACCATGACGTTGCCGGTATAGTTGTGGGTGAGCGCGAAGATTTTTCCCGACTTGGCGACGATCTTTTGCAGGGCCTTGGCTTCCTTGAGGTCGAAGGTGACGGGCTTGTCGCAGACGACGTTGAAGCCTTTTTCGAGAAACAACTTCGCGGGTGGGAAGTGCTGGTGGTTGGGCGTGACGATGACGACGAAGTCGAGGCGATCGGCGAGGGGGCGGCGGCTCTCGAGTTCGGCCATCTCGGCGTAGGAGCCGTAGACGCGCGAGGGGTGCAGGAAGAGGTCGGCGCCGGAGGCCTTGGAGCGGCCGGCGTCGGACGAAAAGGCGCCGGCGACGAGCTCGGCCTGGCCGTCCATCTGGATGGCGATGCGGTGGACCGCGCCGATGAAGGCGCCGCGCCCGCCGCCGATCATGCCGTAACGAAGTTTGCGTTGGGGAAGGGACATGGGATTCGGAGTTTTAACGCAAAGTCGCGAAGGCGCTAAGTCCGCAAAGCAGGGAAACGGATCTTTGCGTCTCTCTGCGACTTCGCGTCTTTGCGTTGAAGGTTTGGTTACTGGTTTTTCTTGTCAAAGGCGGCGTCGAAGGCGACGTCGCTGCGGGGGAAATCGAGCTTGCGCACGTAGGCGGCGGACTCGGTGGCGCCGTGGACGCGGTCCATGCGGATGTCCTCCCACTCGACGGATAGCGGGCCTGCGTAGCCGGTGTCGTTGAGCGCGACGATGATGTCCTCGAACTTCACGTCGCCGCGGCCGACCGAGCGGAAATCCCACGCGCGACGGGCGTCGCCGAAGGTGGTGTGACCTCCGAAGACGCCGACGTCGCCGTTGCCGTGTCCCCACCAGACGTCCTTTATGTGGCAGTGGAAGATGCGCGAGCCGAAGTCTCGGATGAACTTCACGTAGTCGACTCCCTGATACGCGAGGTGCGAGGGGTCGTAGTTGAAGCCGAAACGCTTGTGACCCTTGACCGCGTCGATGGCGCGGGCGGCGGTGACGATGTCGAAGGCGATCTCGGTGGGGTGGACCTCGAGGGCGAAGTTGACGTTGTGTTTTTCAAACGTGTCGAGGATCGGGCCGAAGCGCTTGCCGAAATCGGCGTATCCGGCGTTCCAATACTCCTGCGAGGTGGGCGGGAAGGCGTAGATGGAGTGCCAGATGGAGGAGCCGGTGAAGCCGTTGACGACGGCGGGAAAGTCGTCGCGTTTGCCGCGGCCGGGTTTGGCGTCGAAGAAGGCGCGGGCGGCCTTGGCGGCGAGGGCGAGTTTCTTGGCGGCGCGCTTGCGCACGCCCTCGGGCTTGCCGTCGCCCCAGACGTCGGGCGGGAGGATGGCTTTGTGGCGCTCGTCGATGAGGTCGCACACGGCCTGGCCGACGAGGTGGCTGGAGATGGCGAAGCAGGTGAGGCCGTGGTCGGCGAGCAGTTCCCACTTGGCCTTCACGTAGGCCTTGGAGCGGGCGGCCTGGTCGACGTCGAAGTGGTCGCCCCAGCAGGCGAGCTCAAGGCCGTCGTAGCCCATGGACTTGGCGAGGGGGGCAAGTTTTTCGAGGGGAAGGTCGGCCCATTGGCCGGTGAAGAGGGTGACGGGTCGTGGCATGGTGTTTGGGTGGGGATACGGGGTTTAACGCAAGGCAAGGCCTTGAGTTCCGCAAGGCCTTCAAATGCCATACACTTATTTTTTGCCCGGACGGTCCCAAGTTTCTTGCGTGAAAAGGCTGTGAACGGCAGGTTGGCGACAACCCCCCTTTACCCCATGATGATGCACTCGTTTTCGACGTTGGGCTGTCCGGAGCTGGATTTGGACGGCGTGGTGGCCCTGGCGGCCCGGCATGGTTTTCACACGGTGGAGCTGCGCGCGTTGTGCGGCCGGCTGGATTTGCCGGCGTTGTTCACCGAGCAGTTCGGCACGCCGGAGAAGTGGGCGGAGTATCTGAAGACGCGTCGCATCCGGGTGTGCGCGCTGGACACGTCGTTCAAGCTGATCGGCTCGACCGAGGCCGAACGCGCGGAGTTGCTCGAATACGTGCGCTGGGCCGACGCGGCCGACGTGCTTTGGCTGCGGGTGCTCGACGGCGGCACCACGGGCACGCCCGAGGAGATCGACGAGGCGGTGGCCACGATGGAGTGGTGGCGCGAGCAGCGGTTTAAAAACTTCTGGGCGGTCGACCTGCTGGTGGAGCCGTATGACGCCTTGGCGAAGCAGGCGCCGCTGAAGCAGTTTCTCGACCGCGTGCCGCACGCGACGCTCCTTTGGGACTGCCACCGCATGTGGCGGCAGGGCGGCGAGGATCCGGTGTCGACGTGGTCGCTGGTCAAGGACCGCACGGCGCACATCCATGTGAAGGACAGCGTCAACCAGCCGAGCGAAAAGCACCCGTTCACCTATGTGATGCCGGGCGAGGGCGAGTTCCCGATGCGGCCGCTGCTCGACGCGTTGAAGCAGGACAAGTTCGGCGGCGTGCTCAGCCTGGAGTGGAACCGCTTCTGGCACCCCTACCTGCCCGAGCTGGACAAGGCGCTGCACTCGGCGGCTCGCACGCGCTGGTGGTGATGGACGGCCCAAGGAGCGCCCTCAGGGCGCGTAGATCCACCAGCGACGCTGGGTTTGCTGGCGGTAGACCTCGCATTGTTGGCGCCAGCGGGCCTTGAAGGCGTCGAGGTTGACCGCGGCGCCCTGGGTCGAGAGCGCCTGCCACCATTCGGTGGAGCCGACGTGGATGTTGAACGAGCGCATCTTGGTGGCGTCGAGCTTGGCGAAGGGGTTGGGCGGATCGTAGCGGCAGGCCAGGCGCATGAGTTCGAAGCTGAGCTCGGTGGGGTTCCAGGCGTTCCAGTCGGTGACCTGCACGTAGACGGCCTGGAGCGTGTGGCCCTGGTCGTTCTTCGTGGTGATCTTGCGGAAGGCGAGGCCGGGGAGGTTGAGCGCGTTGAGGTCGGCGATGATCTGGTCGGGCGACTTGCCGCGGAACGTGATCGCGCGGAACGGGTGGTCCTTGCCGATGCCGTGCTTGAAGCCGCTATATTCGCAACCGAGCCCGACCATGGCATAGCCGACGACCGCGGAGAAATCGCGGATCATGGGCGAGGTCGGCACGAAGTTCAGCCCGGTCTCGGGCCAGCGCATGGAGCGTTTCCAGCCGCGCATCGGCACGATGGTGAGCCGGCCGCGCTGGCGCACGTCGTCGGGGATCGCGAGCACGCCGGGAGCGTTGGCCGCCATGCGCGCGAGCTCGCCCATGGTCAGCCCGTGCACGTAGGGAATGCGAAACGCGCCCACGCCGCTCATCCACTCGCGGTCGAGATGGGGGCCGTCGACCTTGAGGCCGCCGAGCGGGTTGGGGCGGTCGAGGAGCACGACTTCCACGCCGGCCTGGAAACACGCCTCGATGGCGTAGCGCATGGTGACGTTGTAGGTGTAGGAGCGGACGCCGATGTCCTGCAGGTCGATGACAAGGGCATCGAGACCCTTGAGCTGCTGCGGGGTGGGCCGGCGGTTCTTGCCGTGCAACGAATACACCGGCAGGCCGCTGCGCGGATCGCGGAAGTCCTCCACGTTCTTGCTGGCGGGCTCGTCGCTGTAGAGGCTGTGCTCGGGCGAGAACAACGCCACCAACCGGACGCCTGACGCGCGGCGCAGGACGTCGATGGTGCTTTGTCCGCGGCGGTTTACGCCGGCGGCGTGGGTGAGCAGGCCGACGGTCTTGCCTTGGATCGCGCGAAAGCCCGAGGCCTCGAGCACGTCGATGCCGAGCATGACGGGGTGCACGGGCACGTGGGGCAGGGCGGCGTTGGCCGGCGCGGGGCGGGCGGCCGGCTCGGTGGCGGCGGGCGCGGGCCGCGAGGCGCTGCAACCAAGAAAGCCGACGGCGATGGTGGCGAGGAGCAGGTGGCAGCGCAGAAGCGATTGGCGGAAGAGGGCGGTCATGCGGACGGGCGTGAGTCGGGTGGTGTTTTTTCGGAAGATGTCTGATCGGGAGAGGCCGTGTCGGGAGACGCGTGGGCCATGATCGCGCGGCGCAGGCGGACCTTGCGCCGGTGCACCTCGGCCTGCCGCACGGAGATGACCCAGAGCAGGTCGATGATCGTGCCGACCACGAGGCCGACGATCAGGCCGCCGATGATGAAGGCGTTGATCTGCGTGCCCACGCCGGAGGTCCAGCGGTGCAGGCGGCCGGTCTCCTCGGGCGAGGGCGGGGGAGTGGCTTCGCGGATCACCGGCGGGTGCAGCAACGGGTCGATGTCCTTGGCGGGCGCGAGTTCCTCGGCGGACGGCGGGCTGTGGCCGAAGCCCGAGTGGTGGATCACCGCGCTGCCCACCTGATGCGTCAGGTAAAACGACGGCACGACCGTGAACGGGTTGGTTAAAAACTGCAGGCCGACCAGCACCATGACGTTGCGCCGCAGCAGCACCGCCAGCGCGAACGACAACAGCATCTGGATGCCCAGCACCGGCAGGAACGCCAGCACCGAGCCCACGTAGATCGCCGGCCGCACGTCCGCCGAGCGAAACGACCACAGGTAGGAACGTTTGCGCGCGAACGCCGCGAAGCGCCCGATCACCGGGTAGGTGTGAAACCGAGCCCTCCGGGGCATGAAGCGCAGGAAAAACTTCGCGCGCCGGATGCGGGCGAATCTCTCGCGCAGATGCAGGTGGTGCTGATGCTCCTCGGAGGTCATGGGGCGACGCTCAGCAAACCAGCCCGCGTCCCGCGGCTGCAAACGGAAACCGGCTCATTCGTCGCCCACGCGCTCGAAACGCGGCCGCGTCACGCCGTCGATCTCGACCGTTTCCAAAAACATCGTGCGTGGCCGCACCCACAGGCCGTGGTCGCCGTAGAGCAGTTGATAGACGACGAGTTCCTCCTCGGTCTCGGAGTGGCGGGCGACGCCGAGGACGCGGTAGTCCTTGCCCTTGTAGTGGCGGTAGCGGCCGGGCAGGGGACCGTCGGCGGGCACGGGGATCGGCGGAAAGGCGGAGTCGGGCATGGCAAACGTCATTGAAGAGGCAACCGCGCGCGCGTCGCAACCGTCGGCGGGTGAAAAATCGCCGCCGCGCCACGGAGTCGTTGCGCGCCCGACGTTGCGGCCCCACCGACCGCCGGTCACAGTGCGTCCCATCATGACAAACCTGCGCCCGAACATGCACCATCCGTGGGTGATCGGACATAGAGGAGCCTGCGGCCACTGGCCGGAGAACACGCTGCCGTCGATTCGCGGCGCGCACGTGCTCGGCGTGGACTGGGTGGAGATCGACGCGGTGCTCACGCGCGACGGGGTGGTCGCGCTCTCCCACGATCTTTGGCTCGACGCGGTGACCGACGTGGCCGCGCGTTTCCCGGGACGCGCGCGGGCCGACGGGCGCACCTACGCGGCCGACCTCGACTGGGCCGAGGTGCAAACGCTGCGGGTCGGCGCGCGGCGCGACGAGGCGACCGGCGCGCCCGTCTTCCCCTCGCGACGGTTGGAGGGCGCGGGCGAGACCGGGCTCTGCCGGCTGCGCGACGCGGTGGCCGCGTTGCGCGAACTCAACGCCGCCGACGGGCACCGCGCCTGCCGCCGCGTCGGGCTCGTCGTCGAGGCGAAGTTTCCCGCTTGGCACGCCGCGCGCGGGTTGGACCTCGCGGCGGCGATTCGCGCCGAGCTGGCCGACGCGGGCGACCTGCCGTTGGTCATCGAGACGTTTGACCCGCACGCGTTGCGCGCCTGGTGTCAACGCGCGGACGAGTGGCCCGAGGCCGGGCGCTGGGGCTGGTGGCAATTGCTGGGCGAAAACGCCTGGGGCGAGGCCGATTGCGACTATGACGAGCTGCGCACGGCGGACGGTCTGCGGCGCATCGCGGGCTGGGCGGACGGCGTGGCGATCAACCTCGAGCGGGCCACGCCGGATTTTTCCGCGGCGGCGCGCGCGGCCGGTCTGGCCGTGTTCGCCTACACGGCGCGGGCCGAGTCGGCGGACGGCGGATTGCCCGCGGCGTTGGTGGGCGGCGGGTTGGACGGCATTTTCGCGGACCAGCCGGAGATCGCGCTGCGTTGGCGGTCGGAGTGGGCAAACGCCAAGGGTTTGCAGGCGCGGAAAATGTAAAAACCTTTCGCTTCCCCTCCGCGGACGGCTTGGCGTAAAACCAGCAGCTCCGTCTTCCTGTATAAATAACCATGTCCGTCCGTCGTTTAGCCTTGGTCCGGTGTTTTCTGTGCGTGTCGCTCTTCGGCGTGTTGCCGGCGGCGGCCGCCATCGAACGCGTCGAGGTCAACTTCGACCACGTGCGCCGGCTCGCGGCGGAGCGCGCTCGGGAGCCCTACCGCTCCACGTCCGGCGACCTGCCCAAGGGGCTCGCCAAGCTCACCCGCATGGAGGAGCTGGGCATCCGCTTCCGTCCGGGCGGGGAGATCTGGGGCGGTGACGGGCTGCCCTTCAACCTCGAGCTGCTCCACCGCGGGCCGTTGCGGCCCGAGGCGATGACGGTGCGCGAGTTCAGCGCGACGCATGAGCAGACGATCCCGTTTTCCAAAAACTTCTTCGAATACGGCGACGCCGGCCGGGTGGGGTGGCTGCGCTCCTCGCTCAATTTCGCCGGCGTGCGGGTGCGGGCGGCGATCAACCGCCCGGACGCCTACGACGAGTGGCTGACGTTTGTCGCCGGTGCCTGGCGCGCCATCGGCTCGGGTCAGGCACCCGGCGCGTGGGCCAAGGGCCTCGCGGTCGACGCCGGCGTGCCCGGCATTACCGAGGAAAGCCCGCTGTTTACCGACGTCTGGCTGGGCAAGCCCGAGCCGGGCGCGCGGCGGTTGACGGTCTACGCGTTGCTCGACACGCCGAGCCTGACCGGCGCGTATCAATTCCACGTCACCCCCGGCGCCCGCACGACCGCCGAGGTGCGCGTCGAGCTGTATTTCCGAAAAAACGTGGCGCAGGTCGGCTTCGCGCCGCTGACCACGTCCTTCTGGTATGGCGAAAACACCCCGCGCCCCCCGGGCCTGCTCTGGCCGGAGCGGCACGACTCGGACGGCCTGCTCGTGCGCACCCGCGGCCAGGCCCCGCTCTGGCGTCCGCTCGGCAACCCCGCCGGCGTGCAACGCAGCGAGTTGACCGTGCCGGCGCTGGAGGGCTTCGGGCTTTTGCAACGCGACCGCGACCCCGCGCACTATCAGGACCTCGACGTCGCCTTTCACCAAAAACCCTCGGTCTGGATCGAGCCGGTCGGGAACTGGGGCGCGGGCTCCGTCCGCCTGATCGAGTTGCCCAATCCCCGCGGCGCGGACCGCAACATCATCGCCTTCTGGGTGCCGGCCGCGCCGCCCGACATCACCCGTCCCGTGCCCATCGCCTACCGCGTGACCTGGGGCGAACCCGAGGCCGCCGCCTATGCGCGCCTCGCGCGGGTCGTTTCCACCCGCTCCGGCGTGCCGCCGGGCGCGGGCGAGGCGGGCGGACGCGTGCGGCTCTTCTGGGTGGATTTCCAAGGCGAGGCCGTGGCCGGCTTGCAAGACCCCGAGGTGACGGCGCACGTCGACGCGCGTTACGGCCGAGTGCTCGCCCACCGCCTCGTGCGCAATCCCGGCCTGCCCGGCTGGCGCGTCGAGATCGAGGTCGAGGCCGACGAGGGCGCGCGCCTGGTGGAATTGAGCTGTCAGTTGCGCCGCGGTTATGAAGCATTGAGCGAAAGCTGGACCACGCCATGGATTCCCTGAACACCCTGCCCGCGACGCCCTCCGCGGAGTCTCCGCTCCCGATCGACCGGGCGTGGGACGAGGCGTTTCTGCGCGTCGAGAGCTATCTGCGCTCCCACCGGCTCGAGAGCCGCATCCTCATCAGCCGCCTCACCACCGAGATCATCCGCGCCGCGCAGGCCGAGGCCGCCGCCCGGCCCGGACTCGTGCCCGTGCAGGTCGCCATGGACGTGGCCGACCGCCGCATGAGCGCGTGGTTCATGCGCGTGCTCGGCGAGGACGTGGCGGACGAACCCCGCCTCGGCGCCCGCGGCCGGCTCGCGCTCGTGCTCGCCGACGTGCCCGGCCGCTGGCCCCAGTATTTTCTCTCCGACGAACCGCCGCCCGCCGACCTGGTCGCCGCCATGCGCAGCGCCTACGTCGAGGCCGGCCCGCAACTGCGTTTCTCCAACATGGTGCCGCGCCCCATCGACCTCGGCCCGATCGCCTCCGCCGCCGGCGAGACCTGGAGCACGCTCCGCCGCTGGCCGTTGCTTCGCGCCGTGCTCGGCTGGGTGTTGATCGTCGCCGCGCTCGCCGGCATCTGGGCGGCCACGCATTGATCCTCGCCCCATGAGCAACCCGCCCGAAACCAACGGCCGCGCGGCCGCCTCCGCCGACCCCGCGCTGCTCGACCCCGGCCGCATCACCCGCCGCCGCACGCTCGTCGCCACCCTCGTGCTCCTGCTCACCGGACCGGCCGTGCTGCTCATGGCCGACCTGCACTGGCGCGCCGGCTTCGACGGGTGGAAGGGCGTGCACCTCGCGCTGTTCACGATCCTGTTCACGCTGATCGCGTTTGGCGCCACGCAGGCGCTCATCGGGTTCTTCATGCGCGGCCGGCACGACCCCTGCCGCATCACCAAGACCCTCTCGCCCGAGGACGAGGCGGCCGACGTCACCGCGCCCACCGCGGTCGTCATGCCCATCTGCAACGAGGACCCCGCGCGCGTCTTCGAGGGCGTGCGCGTCATCTACGAGTCGCTCCGCGCCACCGGCCAGATCGCGTCGTTCGACTTCTTCCTGCTCAGCGACTCCGGCAATCCCAACCGCTGGATCGAGGAGGAGGCCTCCTGGCAGGCGCTCATCCGCCAGCTCGACGCCCGCGGCCGGATTTTTTACCGCAAGCGCCGCGTCAACACCAACAAGAAGTCCGGCAACCTCGCCGACTTCTGCCGCCGCTGGGGCCGCCGCTACCGCTACATGCTCGTGCTCGACGCCGACAGCATCATGACCGGCTCCGCCATCGTGAAGCTCGTTCGCCTCATGGAGAAAAACCCCGGCACCGGCATCATCCAGACCGTGCCGCGCCTGGTGAATGGCGAAACCGTCTTCGCCCGCCTCCAGCAATTCGCCAGCCGCCTCTACGGCCCCGTCTTCGCGCGCGGCCTCAGCTACTGGCAGCTCGGCGAGGCCAACTACTGGGGCCACAACGCCATCATCCGCCTCGCGCCCTTCATCGAGCACTGCTCGTTGCCCGACTTGCCCGGCAGCGAACCCTTCGGCGGCCGCATCCTCAGTCACGACTACGTCGAGGCCGCCCTCATGCGTCGCGCCGGCTGGGCCGTCTGGCTCGCCCCCAGTTTGGAAGGCAGCTACGAGGAATGCCCCGCCAACCTCATCGACTTCGCCAAGCGCGACCGCCGCTGGCTCCAGGGCAACCTCCAGCACGCCTGGCTGCTCGCCGCCAAGGGACTGCACGCCGTCAACCGCCTGCACCTCGCCCTCGGTATCCTCGCCTACCTCGCCTCGCCCCTCTGGCTGGCCTTCCTCGTTGTCACCACCATCATCGCGTGGCAACTCTCCTCGACCGGCCTCGAACTCCTGCCGGTCGACAACAGCTTCGCGCGCTACCTGCCGCTCTCGTTCACCGCGCAGGCCCTCGCGCTGCTCGCCGGCACGCTCGGCCTGCTCTTCCTGCCCAAGATCCTCGCCATCCTCGACCTCACCCGCTGGCCCGGCGCGGTGCGCGCCTTCGGCGGCTGGTCGCGCGTGGTCGGCGGCGTCCTGCTCGAGACCGCCGCCTTCACCCTCATCGCCCCGGTGCTGATGCTCTTTCACACCAAGTTCATCGCGCTCACCCTGCTTGGCCGCGGCGTCGCCTGGATCACCCAGCGCCGCGGTCAGGACGGCGAGCCCGACTGGCGCGAGGTCATCCTCACCCACTCCGGGCAGACCGTCCTCGGCCTGCTCTGGGGCGGGTTCGCCGTGTGGGTCAACCCCGGCCTCGCCGTCTGGATGGCCCCCATCCTCGCCGGCCTCGCGCTCTCGATCCCCGTCTCGCTCGTCACCGGCCAGCTTGTCGCCGGAAAACGGATACAGGCCCTCGGCCTCTTCGCCACCCCCGAGGAGACCTCGCCCCCCGCCGAGCTCGTGCGCCTCGCCGACCTCGTCGAGCGTTGCCGCCGGCACCCCGCGCCCCTCGCCGAGCTCGCCGACGACCACGGCCTCCTCCAGGCCGTGCTCGACCCCTACGTCAACGCCGTGCACGTCGCCCTCCTGCGCGAGAAGGACACCACCCCGCGCGCCAGCGAGACCCGCTTCGCCGGCCTCCGCGAAACCCTGCTGCGCAAGGGCCCCTCGGCCCTCACAACCAAGGACAAAAACGCCCTGCTCGTCGACGCCGACTCGATGGGTGAGATTCATATGGAGCTCTGGTCCACGCCCCCCTCCGAACTCGCCGAGTGGTGGCGCACCGCCATCCGCCACTACAACGTGCTCGCGCCCGTGCCGCCGACCGCGCTGCACCGCTGAGAAAAAACGTCTTGTCATCGGGTGATTAAAATCAATTCCCCCATGGTTTTTCTATTGCGACGCCCCGTTGCATGGGCTGAATTTCCGGACCCCTCGTCGCCGCCGGTTTCACTCTGGCAACGGCCCAACATCCCCTAGTTTCACCCGTGTCCGCAAAAATCCTCCTGGTCAAAACCGGCGGCGCCTTCCGCGCCAAAGCATTGGTCGCGGTCAAGTCCGGACTCTACAACCGCCCCCTCGCCGACGAAGCCGAGCTTGAGAAGTCCCTGAGCACCGAGCGGTTTGACCTGATTCTTCACGACGGTCGCGACCTGAAGGGCGACCTCCTGGTCATGGCCGAGCAGATTCGCGTCCACCAGGCCACCACCCCCATCATTCTCCTCTGCGCGGTCCCCGAGCTGGACGTGGTCGTCAAAGCCATCCGCCTCGGTGTGCGCGACGTGCTCCACGCCCCCGTCAACCTCGGCGCCCTCTTCACCCGCATCGCCGAGCTCCTGCAGCCCCGCCTGCACGACGACACCAAGGCCATCGCCCAGCAATATCGCCAGGCCATCACCTTCTTCCTCGCCGGCGAGGATGCCGGCGACGCCCCGATGCCCGCCGCCCGCGCCGAAGGCGTCGACAACGCCGAGCTCGAGGCTCTCCGCGCCGAGTGCGACCGCCTCACCAAACAGTTCGAGGAAGAGTCCGAGCGCCGCCGCCAGCTCGAGAACACCACCGCCTCCAGCGGCGCCGAGATCGAGCGTCAGCGCGAGGAACTCGCCGCCGCCGAGAAGGAACTCCAGGTCGAGCTCAAGCGCATCGAGGACGAGCGCGCCGCCACCGCCGCCGTCATGGCCGGCATCGAGGCCGAGCGCGCCCGCCTCAAGCAGGAGGCCGCCGAGATCGAGGCCCACGGCAAGACCATCGAGCCCGAGCGCAAGAAACTCGAAAAACTCCGCAAGGACAGCGAGAAGCTCAAGGCCGACCTCGACGCCCAGCAGGAAGACCTCGTCGGCCGCGAGGAGGCCCTCTCCCGGCTCATGCGCTCCCTTGGCACCAAGGAGGACCGCATCGCCGCCGACAAAAAGGCCGTCGAGGAAGCCACCGCCGCCCTTGAGGCCGGCGAGGCCGAGCTCGAGGCCGCCCAAAAGGCCTTCGCCGCCGAGCAGGCCTCCTTCGCCGGCGCCCGCGAGCAGATCGCGCAGGACCGCGCCAAGCTTGAGGCCGACCTCGCCGGACTCGAAGCCGCCCAGGCCGAGCAGAAAAAAGCCCTCGACGAACTCGCCCGCCGCGAGGCCGACCTCGCCGCTGAGCAGGCCGACCTCAAGTCCCGCGAGAAAAAACTCTCCGCCGCCCAGGCCACCCTCGCCACCACCGAGAGCCGTCTCGCCAGCCTGGAGGAGGAACTCAAGACCGCCGCCGCCGCGCAGGAAAAAACCTTTGCGGAACGCGAGGCCGATCTTGCCACCCGACTCGAGGCCGCCGGCAAACTCCAGGCCGAGCTCAAGGATGCCCGCGCCGAGCACGCCGCCGCCGAAAAGGCCTTCAAGACCGAGCGCGCCAAGCTCGACGCGGACCTCGCCGGTTTCGCCGACGAACAGGCCCGCGTCACCCGCGAGGCCGAGCAACTCGGCGCTCGCGAGGCCGAGCTGCAAAACCGCACCGCCGAGCTGGCCAAGCTCACCGCCGATTTCGAGAAACGCCAGTCCGCCCAGACCAAGCGCGAGGCCGAACTCGCCGCGATGGAGGAGGAACTCGCCGCGCAGGCCGCTCCGCTCAAGAAAGCGCAGGAAGAACTCAAGGCCGCCCAGGCCGAGCACGCCGCCGCCGAGAAAAAGTTCGCCGCCGAGCGCGCCAAGCTCGACGCCGACCTCGCCGGTTTCGCCAAGGAAAAGACCGCGCTCGACCGCGAGACCGAGCAACTCGGTGCCCGCGAGGCCGAGCTGCAAAGCCGCACCGCCGAGCTGGCCAAGCTCACCGCCGACTTCGAGAAACGTCAGGCCGCGCAGACCAAGCGCGAGGCCGAGCTCGCCGCGATGGAGGAGGAACTCGCCGCGCAGGCCGCCCCGCTCAAGAAGGCGCAGGAAGAACTCAAGGCCGCGCAAGCCGCCCATGCCGCCGCCGAGAAAGCCGTCAAGGCCGAGCGCGCCAAGCTCGACGCCGACCTCGCCGGCTTCGCCAAGGAAAAGACCGCGCTCTCCCGTGAGACCGAGCAACTTGGCGCCCGCGAGGCCGAGCTGCAGGCCCGCACCGCCGAGCTGGTCAAGCTCACCGCCGACGTTGAGAAACGCCAGTCCGCGCAGACCAAGCGTGAGGCCGAGCTCGCCGCGATGGAGGAGGAACTCGCCGCGCAGGCCGGTCCTCTGAAAAAATCGCAGGAAGAGCTCAAGGCCGCGCAGGCCGAGCACGCCGCCGCCGAGAAAAAGTTCGCCGCCGAGCGCGCCAAACTCGATGCCGACCTCGCCGGCTTCGCCGAGGAAAGCGCCGCCATCAAAAAGCTCGCCGCCGAGAACGCCGAGCGCGAGACCCAGCTTCAGGCCAAGGCCAACGAACTCCGCAAGACCGATGTCCGCCTGCAAAACCGTGAGAAGGCCATCGCCGAGCAGGAAGCCGAGCGCGAGGCTCTCTCCAAGGAACTTGAGACCAAGCTCAAGGCCGCCGACGCCACCCTCGCCGACCTCGCCGCCCGCGAGTCCCGTCACGAAGCCGCTGTCAAGGACCTCGCCAGCCGTCAGGCCCGGCTCGAGGCCGACCTCGCCGGACTCGAGGCCGAGCAGGCCGAACTCAAGACCCAGAAGTCCGCCCTCGCCAAGAAGCAGGCCCAGATCGCCGAGCAGGACGTCGAGATCGGCAACGCCCGCTCCGCGTTGGAAAAGCGCGAGGCCGACCTTGAGGCCCGCGAAAAGAAGACCAACGCCACCCTCGAAAAACGCGAGCAGGCCGTCGCCACCCAGGAGGCCGCGCTCGCCAAGCGCCTCAAGCCCATCGAGGAGGCCGAGGCCAAGCTCGCCGAGAAGACCGCCGCCCACGCCGCGGCCGCCAAGGCCCTCGCCGCCGCTCAGGGCAAGTTCGACGCCGAGCTCGCCGGCTTCGAGGAAGCCCAGGCCGAGGCCAAGAAACAGGCCGCCACCATCGCCCAGCGCGAGGCCAAGCTCGCTGACAAGGCCGCTTCCCTCAAGACCCTTGAGACCGAACTCGGCAAACGCGAGACCGAGCTCGCCAAGGCCGAGAAGCAGGCCGCCGAGTCCGCCGCCAAGCAGACCGCCGACCTCGCCGCCCGCGAGAAAAAGCTGGGCGTTCGTGAAACCACGCTCGAGGCCCGTCAAGCCGAGGTCAGCGACATCGAAGTTCAGCTCAAGGCCGAGCAAAAGAAACTCCAGTCCGACCAGGCCAAGCTCGAGGCCGAGATCGCCGGCATCGAGGCCGCCCAGGTCGAGCTCAAGGCCGAGCAAAAGAAGCTCGCCGATCTCGCCGCCAAACACGCTGCCCGCGAGAAGGAGCTCAAGAAGCTCGCCGCCGAGACCGAGGCCCAAGCCGCCGAGTTCGAAGTCGAGAAGACAATGCTCGCCAAGCAGCGCACCCTCCTCGAGGCCGACAAGGAAGGCCTCGCCGCCGAACTCGCCGACTTCGAGACGAAGAAAAAAGCGTTTGATTCGGAAAAACGCCGACTGCAAAACCTGCTCAGCGCAGGCTAATAAACCCCCTTTATGGCATCACCCAACGACTCACGCCTCTATCTTGAGATAACCCCCTGTTCATCGCGAGCGGCACTGGTCTCGGGCAACAAAGTGACGGCCTACGGCGAGTTCACGCCCGACGCCAAGGACGCCCTCGCCGCGTTTGTCGCCAAGCACGGCGCCGGCTCCTCCGGGGTCGCACTGGTCGTGCCGGAGCAGTTTCACGCCCTGCTCTCCGACGCCGCCCAGGCCTCCGGCAACCGCAACCGCGCCTCCTGGGAAAAGCTCGCCGCCGGCCTGCCCCACGGTTGCGACGGCCCGCTGAAAGTCTCCGTTTGCGACGCCCACTCCGGCACCGCGCCCGCCGACTCCGGCAGTGATCCGTGGGTCATGAGCATCACCACCCAGGCCGCCCTCTCCGAGGCCGCCGAGTCCGCCGTCGAGGCCGGCCTCAAGCCCGCCGGCATCCGCCCGCTGCTCAGCGCCCAGCTCGGCGCGGTCGTGCAGACCCTCCAGCTCACCGAGAACCACGACGACGTCATCGTCTACTCGATCGGTCGCGGCTCCTCCGTGCTCGCCCGTGTCTCCGCGCAGGGCGTGCAGGCGCTGACCGTCCTGCCCGAGGCCGGCTCCGACCGCTTGTTCGAGGCCGTGCAGGCCGGTCTCGGCCTCAAGTTCAAGGCCGCCGCCGTGAAGCTCTTCTTCAACGAAGGCTACGACTTCACCGACACCGCCGAGGCCATCGCCGCCTCCCTCTCCGAAGTCGTCAAACCCGCGCTCGCCACTCTCGGCGGCTCCCCCAAGGAGCTGCAGGTCGTCAGCCTGCTCCAGCCGCAGAAGTGGCTCGAGGACGCGCTGGCCAAGGCCCTCGGACTCGCTCCGCTCAAGGCCGATCCCACCGGCCTCGCCCACGGCAACGCGCTCATCGCCGAGGGCCTGCCCTCCGGCGCCATCGGCCTGCTGCAAGCCATCGCCGGCCACTCCACCAGCCTCTCCGCCTGGCTCCCGCCGTCGGTTGACGAGGCCCCGGCTCCCGCTCCCAAGCCCGTCGCGCCTCCGGCCCCGGCCGCGCCCGCGCCGAAGCCGGCCGAACCTGCCGCGCCCAAACCCGCGCCTGCGCCTGCGCCGGCCCCCGCCCCGAAGCCCGAGCCGAAACCGGAACCGAAGCCCGAGCCCAAGCCCGAACCCGCGCCGGCTCCCGCTCCCGCGCCCGCCCCCAAGTTCACCGCGCCTCCGCCCGCCAAGCCCAAGGCCGCGCAGCCCAAGCCGCCGGCGCCCGTGCCGCGTCCCGCCGCGCCCGCGCCGGCCCAGCCGCCCGCGCCCGCCCCGATTCCCGCGGCCGCTCCCGCGACCCCCGAGACGCAGACCGTGCAGACCGCCGTCGCCTCCGCCGCGGCCGGCACGCCCGACGCCCCCCGCAAGGGCGGTGGCAAGAAGCTCGGTCTCATCATCGGCGCCGTCGTGGCGCTCGTCGCCATCGGCATCGGCGTCAAGGTCGCTGGCGACAGCAGCAAGGCCAAGGCCGAGGCCGCCCGCATCGCCGCCGAGGAAGCCGCCAAGGAGGCCGAGGTCGCCCGTCTGCGCGAGATCCGTCTCTCCGCGTTGAACGCCGAGGTCGCCCGCGACCCGATGTCGTTCAAGAACTCCAACTACTCGTTCGAGATCACCGACAAGGGCTTCATCCGCAAGCTCGCCAACTCTTCCAACCAGGTGCTCATCGACTCGGCCGGCGCGGTCAACCTGCAGGGCAGCTACGTCACCCCCGAGGGTCGCCGCGTGTGGTTCTACGCCGGCGGAGTCGGCAACTCCACCTACACGGCCACCGTGCAGAAGGGCATCGTGGGCGCCGACATCGCGTTCAGCGTGCACATCACCCATCCGCGCTTCGAGCTGAAGCAAGTCATCACCTGTCTGGACAAGTCCGTGAAGGTCGAGGCCGACTTCACCCCCATCAAGCTCCAGGACGAGCGCGGCTCGATCAGCGCCATCTACGCCGTGCAGCTCTGGCCCGCCGCCCTCAAGGCGCGCGAGGAGGTGCAGGTCATCAGCGGCGGCGTGCGTTATCCCACGCAGAGCGGCCCGCTGCGTTTGACCTACGACGGCGACATCTGGCAGGTCGGCGAAAAGCCCGGCAAGCAGCTGGTTAACGTCGGCGACACCGGCACGGCCTTTTACTTCACCGACGTGCCCGAGCCCGCCCGCCGCAAGCTCAACTACGAGATCGCGCTGCCCTGAGCGTCGCGGCGATCTGAACCGCGTTTGTCATTTCCAAGCCCGGGCGGTTTTCGCCCGGGCTTTTTTTGCGCGCGGACGGCAGCGTGCAAAAGCGCATTGTGCCCGGCGGCGAGGACCCCTTGTCTGCGCTGTCATGAGCGACGCCCTTCAGCCCATTCATTTCTATGACCGCCACGACCGGACCGTGCGCACCGAGCGCATCTACGGCGAAAAGTGGCTGCGCTGGGCCTACGAGCATCCGGTGGGCCGCATGAGCGTCGAGGCGCTGCTCAAGCGCGCGGTGTTTTCGAAATGGTATGGCTGGCGCATGAATCGCCCCGCGAGCGCCGCGAAGGTGCTGCCGTTCATCGTCGACTACGAGGTCGACGTGGACGAGTTCGCCAAGCCGCCGCTCAGCTACAAGACCTTCAACGAGTTCTTTTATCGCACGCTCAAGCCCGAGGCGCGTCCCATCGCGCCGGGCGCGGAGGTCGCGGTGCTGCCGGCCGACGGCCGCCACCTGGTGTTTCCCGACGTCGACGCGTGCATGGGTTTTTATGTGAAGGGCGCGAAGTTCACGCTCGCCGAGCTGCTCGGCGACGAGGCGCTCGGCCGCGAGTTCGCGGGCGGCTCGTTGGTCATCTCGCGGCTGTGTCCGGTGGACTATCACCGCTTTCATTTCCCGGTGAACGGCACGCCCGGCGAGCCGGAGCTGATCAACGGTTGCCTCTACTCGGTGAGTCCGGTGGCGTTGCGGCGTAACGTCCGCTACCTCGTGCAAAACAAGCGCGAGCGCACGCTGGTCGACTCGCCCGAGTTTGGCCGCGTGGCGGTGCTGGAGATCGGCGCGACCTGCGTCGGGTCCATTGGTCAGGAGTTCGTGCCGGGTCGTGCGGTGGCCAAGGGCGACGCCAAGGGCTGGTTCGCGTTCGGCGGCTCGTGCGTGGCGACGGTGTTTCAGCGCGGCCGCATCCGCTTCGACGCGGACCTGGTCGAACAAAGCGCGGGCCACGTCGAGACCTACGCGAAGATGGGCGAGCGGCTGGGCGTGGCGACGTGAAGCAAACCTGTTATCTCAAGCCTGTCGTGAACGCGCTCAATGCGCTGAACGACATGCTTTGGTTCAATCGTTTCAACGGCCATGAAGCTATGGGGCTGATGATGGCAATGTCCGGGGAAAAACCTGAGGGGCTCACCGGCGAGTGTTTTCCCGGCAATCCGTTTGCGGCGCGTTTTAACGTGCGTCTCAAGGAGGTTGGACGGCATGGTGCCATGCACGACGAAATGTTGTTCCGTGTCGTTTATGGCTGCTCCTACGAATATTTCAGCCGACATCGAAAACGAATGTTGGAGTTGCTGGAATCGTGCGGAGGCAAGCCTTGGATATCGCCGAGAAAAAGCGGATCCGAGGCACCCGAAGAACGGTTTGATCGGGCTTTGCGTTCATGCGGTTACCGGCGGATGCGTCACCGGCACAAGGTTTCGGCCGCTTACGCGCGGGTCCGCCGGAATCAGTATTTCCACGCAGCCGATGCGACGTGGGGAAAGATGGCGGGCATACTGGCGAGCAGCGGGGCAAGGCTTAACCAACTTTGGTCCAGACAACCGGCGGTGGATCGGGTGGATTTCACGAGTGATGGCTTGAGCGGCTGCTCCACGGAGGAGGCGATCGGGCTTTTGCGATTGCTGCTCATCCTGACCAAAGAGATCGATGCCCACACGGTGGCTTTGCTCGATCAGGACAAGCTCGTTGAGCACAGTCTTGCCCTCTGGACCGAAGAGGAAAAGTCGAGGCGGCTGGCGGGCGGGCGGGGTCGGGTGACTCGGATGGTTGTGCGGCTGCGCGACGAATTGGGAATCCGGCGCGGTCGCGGCGATGTCGAGATGCTGCTGGTCAGGAATCGCGGCTTGCCATGACGGCTCCGGCGGTTGTCTTCATTGGCCAACCTCCCGCCCGGGTGGTGGAATTGGCAGACACGCCAGACTTAGGATCTGGTGCCGAAAGGCGTGCAGGTTCGACCCCTGTCCCGGGCACCAATGTTTATCGCGTCCTTTGTCATCGTAGGGCCGGTGACCTCGCGAGGAGAGGGCGCGAGAGACGGGCAAAAAACAGCGCCTCCCGTGGAACGAGAGGTGCCGTGTGCCGACGAGAACGTGGCCTGTTTTTTCAGGCGGCTCAGATGTGGCGCAGGAAGATGCTCTCGTAGAGCTCCTGTTTGCCGCTGGCGGGCGTGACCTCGCCTTGGGCGTGCGCGATCTTGTGCAGGTCGGCGAGGCTGAGCTTGCCGTCCTCGTAGGCCTTGCCGTCGCCGGCGTCGAAGGAGGCGTAGCGGGCCTTGAGCATGCCGGGGAGCTCGGACTTGGTGAGGATCTTCTCGGCGGCGATGGCGGCGCGGGCGAAGGCGTCCATGCCCTGCACATGCGCGATGAAGAGGTCGTCGAGGTCGGTGGAGTTGCGACGGATCTTGGCGTCGAAGTTGACGCCGCCATGGGTGAAACCGCCGGCCTTGAAGATGACCATCATGGCCTCGGTCAGCTCAAGCGGATCGACGGGGAACTGGTCGGTGTCCCAGCCGTTCTGGGCGTCGCCGCGGTTGGCGTCGATGCTGCCGAGCTTGCCGGCGTCGGCCGCGAGCTGCAGCTCGTGCGGGAAGGTGTGGCCGGCGAGCGTGGCGTGGTTGACCTCGATGTTGAGCGCGAAGTCGTCGAGCAAGCCGTGCTTGCCGAGGAAGCCGAGCACGGTGGCCGCGTCGTAGTCATATTGATGCTTGGTGGGCTCGCAGGGCTTGGGCTCGATGAAGAACTTGCCCTTGAAACCGTTGGCGCGGGCGTAGTCGCGGGCGATGGTGAGGAAGCGGGCGAGGTGCGCCTGCTCGCGCTTCATGTCGGTGTTGAGCAGGGAGAGGTAGCCCTCGCGGCCGCCCCAGAACACGTAGCCTTCACCGCCGAGCTTGATGGTGGCGTCGATGGCGCCCTTGAGCTGGCCGCCGGCGCGGGCGAGGATGGAGAACTCGGGGTTGGTGGACGCGCCGTTCATGAAGCGCGGATTGCTGAAGAGGTTGGCGGTGCCCCAGAGCAGCTTCACGCCGGAGGCCTTTTGCTTCTCGGCGAGGTAGTCGGTGATGACGGCCATGCGCGACTCGAACTCGGCGAGCGTGGTGCCGGCCTCGTCGACGATGTCGGTGTCATGGAAACAGTAATACGGGGCGCCGAGCTTGGTGATGAACTCGAAGGCGGCGTCGGCCTTGTCCTTGGCGCGTTGGATCGGGTCGGCCGCGGCGAGCCAGGGCATCGGACGGGTGGGCGCGCCGAACGGGTCGGCGCCGTTGCCACAGAAGCCGTGCCAGTAGGAGACGGCGAAGCGCATCCACTCGGCGAGTGGTTTGCCCATGACGACGCGGTTGGCGTCGTAGTAGCGGAAGGCGAGCGGGTTGGTGGAGTCGACGCCCTCGAAGGCGATCGGGGCGACGTCGGGGAAGTAGGCCTTGGAGCCGATGGTGGGTTTGGTGGACATGGCGGGTATGGGTTGAAAAGGAGAACGGACATTCCTGTCCGTTCAGTTTGGTTTGAAGTGGGGGGAGAGTTGCCGGCGTCATGAACGGACAGGAATGTCCGTTCTCCGTCGTCATCAGGAGAGCGCCTTGGCGAGTGCGGCCTCCCAGCGGGCGGCGGCTTCGCGGCAGGGTTCGACGAGGGCGGGTTTCGGGTCGATGGTTTCAAGCACCGTCAGGCCGGCGAAGGCCTCGGCGTTGCTCTTGAAGATGCCCGCGCCGAGACCGGCTCCGCGGGCGGCGCCGGCGGCGCCGTCGGTCGAGACGAGCTCGATGCTGACGCCGAGCGTGGCCGCGAGGGTGTCGCGGAAGATCGGGCTCAAAAACAGATTGGCGTTGCCCGCGCGGATCTTGGCGGGGGAGAGACTGGTGGCCTTCATGCCGGCGATGCCGTGGCTGAAGGCGAAGGCGATGCCCTCCTGCGCGGCGCGCACGAGGTGGCCGTTGCCGTGCTGGAGGAAGTCGAGGCCGACGACCTGCGCCCCGACGCGGCGGTTGCCGAGCATGCGCTCGGCGCCGTTGCCGAAGGGGAGGATGCTCAGGCCCGCGCTGCCGGCGGGCACGGCGGTGGCCAGGTCGTTGAGTTGTGAATACGAGAGGCCGGCGCCGAGGGTGCGGCGCAGCCACGCGTAGAGGATGCCGGTGCCGTTGATGCAGAGCAGCACGCCGACGCGCGGGTCGGTCGCGGTGTGGTTGACGTGGGCGAAGCCGTTGACGCGGCTCAGCGGATCAAAGGCGAGGCGGTCGGAGACGCCGTAAACGACGCCGGAGGTGCCGCCGGTCGCGGCGATCTCGCCGGGCTGGAGGACATTGAGCGAAAAGGCGTTGTTGGGCTGGTCGCCGGCGCGGTAGGCGACGGGGATGCCCGCGGGAAGGCCCAGCTCGGCGGCGACGGAGCCGAGGACCGCGGCCTGCCGGCCAA
The DNA here is from genome assembly GCA_030601755.1 of Verrucomicrobiota bacterium. Classification (GTDB taxonomy): domain Bacteria; phylum Verrucomicrobiota; class Verrucomicrobiia; order Opitutales; family Opitutaceae; genus JAUWBF01. The sequence continues at coordinate 51,713 of JAUWBF010000003.1, forward strand.
AGGTCGGCGTGAGCGCGGCAAGCAGAGACGGGTCGATGCCCCAGTGCCGGAGGAGAAAGTCGGCGGGCGCGTTCTTGGAAAAGTCCCACAACGTGCCTTCGGAGAGGCCCGAAGCGGTGGTCTGCGCCTCGCCCGTCAGACGCAACGCGAGGTAGTCGCCCGGCAGCATGATCTTGCGGATGCGGGCAAAGACCTCGGGTTCGTTTTGCTTCACCCAAGCGAGCTTGGACGCGGTGAAGTTGCCGGGAGAGTTGAGCAGGCGGCCGAGGCAGGTGTCGGCGCCGAGGGCGGCGAAGGCCTGCGCGCCGGTTTCGACGGCGCGGCTGTCGCACCAGATGATGGCGGGGCGCACGGGCTGCATGTTCGCGTCGAGGGTCACGAGGCCGTGCATCTGATAGGAGATGCCGATGGCGGCGACCGCCGAGCCGTCCTGCCCGGCGAGGGCGGCGCGCACGGCCTTGACGGCGTGCTCCCACCACATGGCGGGGTCTTGCTCGGCCCAGCCTGGGCGTGACGCGGCGATGGGCAGTTCCTCGCCCTGCGGAGACTGCGCGGAGGAGACGATGCGACCGGTGGAGGCGTCGACGAGAGAGGCTTTGACGGCGGAGCTGCCGAGATCGATTCCGAGGAGGAACATGACGGGGTGGGAAAGCGGCTTACCCTAGCAGGAGTCGCGGGGGCGCGCCTTAACAAAAGGAACCGGATTTTGAGTCCGTTAGCACAAAAGGAATAAAATCAGGTGCGGGCGCGTCGGCGATACTCGGTGGGCGTGCTGCCGGTGGTTTCGCGGAACTTGCGGGCGAAGTAGTTGCTGTCGCCGAAGCCGCAGCGCAGGGCGATGTCGGTCATGCCGAGGTCGGAGTGCCGGAGCTGGCGCTTGGCGTTTTCGACGCGCAGGCCGATCAAAAACTCGACGGGCGAGCGTCCGGTGGCCTGACGAAAGACGCGCAGCAAATTGGCGCGGGTGAGGTGGGCGAGCGCGGCCATGGACTCGAGCGTCCATTCCTCGTCGTAGCGTTGTTCGAGCGTGCTGATGAGGCGTCCCACGCGGAGCAGGGCGCGGCTTTCGCGGGCCTCGCTGTCGCCGTAGCGACGTGAGAGAAACACCATGAGTTCGACCAGCAGGCTGAGCAGCACGGCTTCGTGTCCCGGCCGGCGGGCGGCGGCCTCCCGCTCCATTCGCTCGGCGAGGGCCTCGGCGGCGCCCAGGTCCTCGCGGTCGAGTTCGAGGCGGCTGGAGAATTTGTGCGCGCTGCGAAAGGTCGGCTCGAGCATGAAGAGCGCGCTGTAGCCGGGCAGGCGGCGCAGCAGGCCGGAGGGCAGGGACAGGCGGCCGGGGTCATACATGACGTTGACCAGCTCGAGGTCGACGCGGTCGCGGAAGCAGTGGACCTGGCTGCCTTGCACGACGAACACGTTGCCCGCGGAGACGGGGAAGGACTCGCCCTCGAGCACATGGCGGCCGCGCCCGGCGGTCACGAGCACGAGTTCGCAAAAATCGTGGTAATGGTCGATTTCGGTGACGTCGTGGGCGTGCGAGGGCCGCCCGCCCGGCTCGGTGTGCACGTGCAACGCGGTGACGGGAAAACCGTCCGCGCCAAAGTAGTCCGTGCCTTTCGCCAGAATCGGCATGCGGGTATTAGCACAAAATATTTCGCCGCGGGCAAGCGAGGTCTGGCGGAGGTGTCGGGGCGTGCGCTGATCCCCATTGTGATGGGAACTGAATTTTTAACGCAAAGGCGCGGAGGCGCGAAGGCGTGAAGGGGCGCAAAGGGTGGGGAAATTTCTGGTCGGGTTGGTGGCACCGGCTACCAGTCTGGGACCTGCGGGCTTGGGGCCTGTGAATTGGCGGCCATCCCTCGGCTCACGCCTCGGGCCACGGTCTGTCTTTCTCGTGGCCCCGAGCGTGAGCTCGGGGATGGGGCGGCGCTACTTGTCTTCAGGCCCTTTGCGCCTCGGCGTCTTTGCGCAAAAAAGCCCCCGCGCAACGGCGGGGGCTTTGGGCATACAGGGGGGAATCGTATTGGCAGTCCGGTTACAGCATGTCGGCGACAGCGGCGCGCTCCTCGACGAGCTCCTGGTTGGTGGCGGCGAGCTTGGACTTGGCGAAGTCGCACATGTCGTAGCCTTCGATGACCTCGTAGCTGCCGGGCGTGGTGGTCTTCACCGGCATGCCGGCCCAGACGTTGGCGTCGAAGCCGTAGCGGCCCTCGCTCTTGACCGCGACGGAGTGGATCTTGCCGGGGGTCATGAGGTCGCGCACGTGGTCGACGAGGGCGTTGGCGGCCGAGGCGGCCGAGGAGAGGCCGCGGGCGGCGATGATGGCCGCGCCGCGTTTGCCGACGGTCTCGCAGAAGGGGCCGCGCAGCCAGTCCTTGTCGCCGATGACCTCGACGGCCGGCTTGCCGCCGATGGTGGCGTGCTTGAAGGCCGGGAACATGGTCGGGCTGTGGTTGCCGTAGATGAAGATGTTGGCGACTTCGGTGAGGTCGACGCCGGCCTTCTTGGCGAGCTGGGCCTGGGCGCGGTTTTGGTCGAGGCGCACCATGGCGGTGAAGCGGTCGGCGGTGAGGCGTTTGGCCTGCGAGGCGGCGATCATGCAGTTCGTGTTGGCGGGGTTGCCGACCACGGCGACGCGGGCGTTGTCCGCGGCGACCTCGTCGATGATCTTACCCTGGGCGGTGAAGATCTTGCCGTTGTCCTTGAGCAGGTCGGCGCGCTCCATGCCGGGGCCGCGGGGCTTGGCGCCGACGAGCAGGGACCAGTTGGCGTCCTTGAAACCGACCTTGGGGTCGTCGGTGAGAACCATGCCCTTGAGCAGGGGGAAGGCGCAGTCGTCGAGTTCCATGGCGACGCCTTCGAGGGCCTTCATGGCTTTCTCGAAGGGGACCTCGATGAGTTGAAGCACGACGGGTTGGTCGGGACCAAACATCGCGCCGGAGGCGATGCGGAAGAGGAGGGAGTAGCTGATCTGACCGGCTGCACCGGTGACGGCGACACGGATGGGAGTTTTGCTCATACGGGCGCCAGTCTAGCGCGTTTGGCCGCGCGGAGACACGCACCGATTGCGTTTTTCGGCGCAAAAATCGCCGTCGCGCCACGCTCGATGCGCGTGCGGCGCATCCGGCGTTCAGGGACCTCGCCGCCGCGCGCGCGGACCCGCTTGGTCGCCTGCCCTGTGTGGCCTTCCTCCGTCGCCATCACCGACAGCCTCGTCAGTCCCCAAAAACCGATTGTCACTTAATAAGTGACAAAATCGAGGGGCAGTTTTTCAGAGGGAATGTCACTTATTAAGTGACAAACTGGTCGGTGCGCGGGGGCGGGCGGGCTGGGGAGCCACGCTCGGGCTTTAGGCGAAGCGGGGGGCGAGGGCGGCGTGGATGTCGCGCACGAGTTTTTCGGTCGTGGGCCAGTCGATGCAGCCGTCGGTGATGCTGACGCCGTATTGGAGGTTTTCCTTGGGTTGGGGGAAGGCTTGGTTGCCCGCGCCGAGGTTGCTTTCGACCATCGCGCCGATGATCGAGGTGCTGCCGGCGGCGACCTGCTGCATGATCTCGGCGACGACCTCGGGCTGGCGCTCGGGTTTTTTCGAGGAGTTGTCATGCGAGGCGTCGACCATGATGGCGGGGATGAGGCCGGCTTTCCTGAGCACGCTCTCGGTCTCGGCGATGTGGGCGGGCGAGTAGTTGGGCCCCTTGCTGCCACCGCGGAGGACGACGTGGCAGTTGGGGTTGCCACGGGTGACGACGGCGGCGGCCTGACCCTCGAGGCTGACGCCAAGGAAAGTCTGGGGCTGCGAGGCGGCCTTGATGGCGTTGATGGCGACGGTAAGGCCGCCGTCTGTGCCGTTCTTGAAGCCGAGCGGCATGGAGAGGCCGGAGGCCATCTGGCGGTGGGTCTGCGACTCGGTGGTGCGGGCGCCGATGGCCGACCAGCAGATGAGGTCGGCGATGTATTGCGGGGTGATCGGATCGAGCAGCTCGGTGGCGGTGGGCAGGCCGAGGTCGAGCACCTGGCGCAGGAAAGTGCGGGCCAGGCGCAGGCCGCCGGCAATGTCGTGGGAGCCGTCGAGATGCGGGTCCATGATCAGGCCTTTCCAGCCGACGGTGGTGCGGGGTTTCTCAAAATAGACGCGCATGACGATCATCACGCGGTCGGAGACCTCGGCGGCGAGCGCGGCGAGGCGGCGGGCGTAATCGAGCCCGGCCTTGGGGTCGTGGATCGAGCAGGGGCCGATCACGAGGAGCAGGCGTTTGTCGTCGGTGAAGATGATGCGGTGGATGTCCTGCCGGCTGCGGGTGATGAAGTCGCTCTGCTCCGCGCTCTTGGGCAGCTCCTCGAGGAGCTTGGCGGGGGAGGGGAGGGTGCGGGTCTCCACCACGTTGATGTCCGAAGTCTTTTGCATGAAGGGTCCAACTTGGCCAAATCGCCGGCCACTCGGCAAGCCTGCGCATCGGAGCGTGCGGCGGGGGATGTTTGCGGGCACAAAAAAACCGCGGCTTTGACCGCGGCGTCGGATTCGGAAAAGAAGTTGGCCGGTCACCTACCCCTAAGTGACCGGCCATTTGCTTTCTTAGTTACCCCAAAACTCCCGCTAGGCGGGAGAAGTGAAAAGTTGATGTTGCTAGAGATACAAACCGGCCAAGGCTGGTCAATAGAAAGTTCTCAAAATCTACCAAAATTTCCCGCAAGCCACTCTTTTTTAAAATGATAGTTGATGAAGATATTTTTCCATGCGCGGCGGTCCGGCAGCCGGTTTTGACTTGGCTGCGGGTGACTGGCGAGGATGCCCGGAGCTTCCTGCAGGGGCAATTCACGCAGGACCTGCGGGTTGCGCGAAAAGACGCGGTGGTCCACGGTCTCTGGCTCAACCAAAAGGGCAAGCTGGTGGCCGACAGCCACGCGCTGCTGGCCGGCGAAAACGAGGTGTTCCTCTGGAGCGAGGCCAGTCCGGAGGCGGTGATCGTGGAGCGGCTGGAGGCCTACATCATCGCCGACGACGTCGTGCTGGAGCCGCTGGCCGCGGGTTGGACGCGCACGACCATCGCGGGCCGGGGCGCGGCGGATTGGGTCAAGGCCCGCCTCGGCGAACTGCCCCCCGAGGGATGTTTCGCGCGGGTGGGGGACGCGTGGGTTTTTCGTGGCCGGCAGGGCGCGCTCGACGCATGGGAGTGGCTGGCACCGAAGGGCGGCGGGCCGGATGTCTCGGATATCCAACAACTGGATACGCAGGCGCTGGCACAGGCGCGCGTCGCCGCTGGCGTGGCCTTGATTCCGACGGAGATCGGTGCGGGCGATCTGCCCAACGAGGCGGGGCTCGACGTGACGGCGGTGTCCTACTCCAAGGGCTGCTACCTCGGGCAGGAGGTGATGGCGCGTCTGAAGTCGATGGGGCGCGTGCGCCGGCGTCTGTTGCGCGTGTCCGGCGCGGTGGCGGTGCCGCCGTCGTGCCCGGTGTCGCTCTGGCAGGGCGGCAAGGCAGTGGGTGAGCTGCGCGTGGCCGCGGTGGCGGGTGCCGACGTCGGCGCGGGCGAGGGGCGGTGCGTGGGGTTGGCGATGATCAATCTCTTCAACGTCGACGCGGGCGCGGGGTTGGCGTTGTCGGTGGACGGGTCCGCGGACTGGCGGTTGGAGGAGCAAATATGAGCGAGCGTGATCAGTTGATGAAGCTGTTCCAAAAACTGGGGGCCGGCGAGGCGCAGGCGGGCGTGATGGCTGACCAGACCATCAAGCGCTGCGATCAGCTCGTGGCCGAGCGCGGCCTGGGTCGCATGGAGGCGATGGCGCACCTGCTGCAATTGGTGACCAAGGGCAGTCAGGGCGTGGCACCGCCGGGCTTCGAGGGCGTGTCCAAACCGTCGCCGTTCAACTGAAATCGGCTCGCCACGGCGCGGCGGGATGTCTGAGGGTTGGCCCTTCATTTCCGCATGAAAGACCAGCTCATCGCCAGCTTCACGGCCGTCTACGGACGCGCTCCCGAGATCATCACCCGCGCGCCGGGTCGCATCGAGTTCATCGGCAACCACACCGACTACAACGGCGGCACGGTGTTGGGAGCGGCGGTGGATCGCGGCGTCTGGGTGGCGGTGGCGGCGAACGCCGAGCCGCGCCGCCGGTTTCACAGCGCCTACAGCGGCGAGACGGTCGAGTTGCCCGTCGGTGAGCCGAAGGCGCAGGAGGGCAAGGCTTCCTGGACCAACTATCCGCAGGGCGTGCTGGCGGCGTTGCCGGCCTTCGGTCTGAAGGCGCCGCAGGGGTTCGACTACCTCGCGATGTCCGACCTGCCGGCCGGCGCCGGCCTGAGCAGCAGCGCGGCCATCGAGCTGGCCTCGGCGCTGGCTTTTCTCGGTCTCACCGGCGAGACCGCCGACCGCGAGACCGTGGTCAAGATCGGCAAGCACGCGGAGAACCACTTCGTCGGCGTGCCGTGCGGTATTCTCGACCAAGGCGTGTCTGGCTTTGGCCGGGCCGACCATCTCGTGTTCATCGACTGTCGCGGGCCGCGTTTCGAGACCGTGCCGATGCCGACGGGCACGCACTTCTGGATATTCAACACGCACACCAAGCACGCGTTGGTCGACGGCATGTATGCCGCGCGCAACAAGGCCTGCGTGGACGCCGCCAAGACGCTCGGCGTCTCCCTGCTGGTCGAGGCCGACGCGGACGCGCTCGAGGCCGGCCGCGCCAAGCTCAGCGACGAGAGTTACCGCCGCGCGAAGCACGTCATTGAGGAAATCGCCCGCGTGGAGAGCACCGTCGAGGCGCTCGCGGCCGGCGACCTCAAGGCTGTCGGCTCGCTGCTGACCGCCTCGCACCGCAGCTCGCAATACCTCTTTGAAAACAGCACCGAGGAGCTCGACTTGCTGGTCGACACGCTGACCGCGACGCCCGGCGTCTATGGCGCGCGCCTGACCGGCGGCGGCTTTGGCGGCGCGGTCATGGCGCTCACCGACGGCGGTTTCAACGACGAGACCGCCGCCAAGGTCGCCGCCGCCTACCGTGCCAAATACGGTGCCTCGCCCGACGTGCTGCACATGCGCGCCGGCGACGGCGCGGCGGTGCTTTGAGGCCACCGGCGTGGCGACGCGGATCGGATTCGTCCGGTCCGCGTTTTTTTTGTGCCGGCTCAGTTGAACAGCGCGCCGAAGTCCGCGAAGTAGGCGTCGACCCAGCGGTGCGCGAAGAGGAAGTAGAGCGCGCCGGCGATGGCCAGCATCGGGCCGAAGGGCACGTGCACGCCGAAGCCGATGTTCTCGGTTTCCTCGCCTTCGCTGGTCTCGGCCTTCGGCGCGATGGGGGCCTTTTTGCCGGTGGCGAGTTGCCAGAGCTTGGCCACGGCCATCCACACGGTGCCGACGATCGCGCCGCCGAACATGGCGAACACCGCGCCCTGCCACCCGCAAAACGCACCGATGGCGCCGACGAACTTGATGTCGCCAAACCCCATCGCCTCCTTGCGCAGCAGAATCTCCGCGATCAGCACGATCCAGAGCACCAGACCGGAGCCGATGAGCACGCCCGTCAGCGAGATGAGTCCCGAGCGCATCATCGCGACGATGCCGATCTCGTGATAAACATCGTGCAGCGCCGGCACGAAGAGCGACACCACCACGCCGATCACGGCCAGCCCGATGGTGAACACGTCCGGGATGATCATGTGGTCGAGGTCGATGAACGTCGCGCAGACCAGGCAGCTCAAAAAGAACATGCCCGCGACCGCCTTGGCCGGCGGGAACAGCAGCCAGCACGCGAGGAACAGCAGCGCCGTCAGCAACTCGACCGCCGGGTAGCGCACGCCGTAGGCGCGGCCGCAGCAACGCGCCTTGCCGCGCAGGAGAATCCAACTGAGCACGGGGATGTTGTCATACCACGCGATGGGCCGGCCGCAGGCGCACTGGGAGCCGGGGTGCACGATGGATTTCTCGGCGGGCACGCGGTAGATGACCACGTTGAGAAAACTGCCGACCACGGCTCCGAACAGCGTGGCGCAGATGGGGAAGAACCACGGGAAGGCGGCGGCGAATTCGGCGTAGTTAAAGTCGGCCATGGATACGTCGGTTCAGGGGAAACGAGTCGGCGGGGAAATGAAAGCCCAAGTTGCGCGGGAGGTCGGCTGAACGCGGGGGAGAGGGAAGGGGCCGGCGGCACCGGGCGGCGCTCAGTGCGCGGCCAGCGCGAGTTCGGCGGCGGTGCGCATGACGTTGACCGGCACACGCACGTCGGCCCGCCCGGTGGCGGCCTCGATCCAGTGCTGCAACGAGCGCGCGCCCTGGTGCACGAGCATGCCGAGGCCGTTGGCGGCGGGGATGCCGAGCGAGCGGGCCTGCGCGAGCAGGCGGGTCTCGGCTGGGTTGTAGATCATGTCGTAGACCGCGCGCGGGCCGGGCATTATCATGAGGTCGATCGGCTGGGCGTCGTCGGGCTTGAGGCCCGCGCTGGTGGCGTTGATCACGAGCAGTCCGGGCGGCAGTTGCGACGAGTCGGCCGGGTCCACGCCGATGACGGAAATGTTTTCGGCGAGCGCGCGCACCTGCGCGACGAGCGCGTCGCGGTTGGCCGCGGTGCGGTTGGCGATGCGCAGCGAGCGCACGCCGCGTTGCAAACACTCCACGGCGGCTCCGCGGGCGGCTCCGCCGGCGCCGAGCAGCAGCACGTCCGCGCCGGCGAGCTCGGCCTCGAGATCCTCGCGCAACGACGCGGAGAGACCGTGGCCGTCGGTGTTGTGTCCGTGCCAGCCGTCGGGTTGGCGCACGAGGGTGTTGACCGCCCCGATGGGACGCGCCGCGGGCGACACGCGGGCCACGCGATCAAAGGCGATGATCTTGTGCGGCACGGTGAGGTTCACCCCGAGAAAGCCGGCGGCGAACAGCTGCTCCAGTGCCTTGGGCAGATCGTCGGGGTGCACCTCGAAACGATGGTATTTCCAGTCCGCGAAGGCCTCGTCTTCCTTGGCCAGCTCGGCCAGCGCCGCGTTGTGCATGGGCGGGCTGATCGAGTGCTTGATCGGGTGGCCGAGCACGGCGAGGTGCGTGCCGGGACGGTTCCAATCGGCGAGGTCGGCGAGGGTGAGGACGGGCTCGTTCATCGGATGAGTGCGTGGGGTTCACCCGCAGGGAGAACGAGATCGGCGCTGAGAACGAGCCGATTTATCGAAGACGAAGGCGGCACAGGCATTCCTACCTGTGCGATATCCGGCACCCAAACGCACAGGCAGGAAAGCCTGTGCCATCATCAGGGCGTGGTGTGTCGTTCGTAGGCGGCCTCGAACTCCTCGACGAACGCGGCGAACATGCGCGCGTGGCCGTCGTTGCCCTCGATGGTGTAGTGCTCGACGAGATTGCGGCAGCAACGCGCGAGCACCTCGCGCACCGGCGTCGGGGCGAGGTCGCTGGCCTTGGGGAGAATCTTGTGCTGGCGCACGTAGGCCATGATCTCGGCCGAGGTGCGAAACACGCCCTGCTCGAAGGGGTCGATGAAGAACGGCTCGTCCTCCTGATAACAGCCGACCACGAAGTGGCCCGGCAGGCCGACGGGCTCGAGTTCGAGTCCGATGCGCTGGGCGATGAGCAGATAGATGATGCTGAGCGTGATGGGCAGGCCCTTGCGGCGCTCCAGCACCTGGGGCAGCAGGCTGTTGAAAGGGTCGGTGTAGTGCTCGCGGTTGCCACGGAAACCCTCGTCGTGGAAGAGCACGCGGTTGATCACGCGGCAGCGCTCGCGGGCGGTGGCGGGCTCGGCGATCAGCTCGCGGCAACGGGCGGCGAGGCGGTCGAGTTCGGCGCAGCACGCGCCGGCGTCGGTGGCGGGCAGCACGGTGCGACTGAGCAGCAACGCGCCGGTCTCAAGCTCGTAGTTGAGCGAGCGGATGAAGCCCGTGAACTCGGCCACGGGGTCGGTGAAGCGCAGCTCCTCAAGGAACCAGCGCGCGTGCCACGCGAGGGCGCGGTGATGGCCGGTGGCCACGTTTTCGAGAAACTCGCGGGCCTCCTGGCCGGCGGTGTTGAAAAAGCCCAGCAAGTGCTGGCGGACCTTGGGGCTGGGGTCGTCGAGCAGGGACTTCAAGGCGACCTGATGTTCGGGGCTGAACAATTTGGTTTCCACGGTCATGAATGCAATGGGGTTGGCGCCGGCGGGCAATGGTATTGGCGAGATTTCGAGAGAATTTGCCCATCTAAGCACGGCGTGTGCCGCGACCTCCCTTCCTATCGGCACCGGCCGCTGGTTATGCAGCCGGTCGCGATGATTTACATGGCAACTTATCGGCCGGCGCCGGTGTCGCTGGCACCGCTTCTAAGCGGCTGGGGGGAAACCCTTACTCGCGTTCGCCGTAGAGTGCGGAGCCGACGCGGACACAGGTGCTGCCGGCGGCAATGGCGGCCTCGAGGTCGCCGCTCATGCCCATGGACAGTTCGGCCAGCGGCGTGCCGCAGCGCGCGGCCAGATCGTCGCGGATGGCGCGCAGGTTGGCGAACGTGCGCCCGGCCACCGCGGGATCGTCGGAGAGCGGCGCGATGGTCATGAGCCCGTCGAGTCGCAGGTGGGGCAGGGCGAGCGCGGCTTGCACGAGGCGCTCGGCGTCCTCGGGCTCGGCGCCGAACTTGGCGGGATCGTGGCCGGCGTTGATCTGCAGGAGCACGGGTAACGTGCGCCCGAGTTCGCCGGCGGCGCGGTCGAGCAGGGTCAGCAGCTTGACGCTGTCGACGCTCTGCACGCGGTCAAAATGGGTGGCGGCGACCTTGGCCTTGTTGCTCTGCAGGTGACCGATCAATTCCCAGCGAACGGGCGCGGTGCATTCGCTTCGCTTATGCACGGCCTCTTGCACGCGATTTTCGCCCACGGCCGCGAGCCCGGCGCGGGCGGCGTATTCGACGGCGGCCGCGGGGTGTGTCTTCGTCACCGGCAGCAGGGTGACATCCGACGGTTTACGACTGGCGGAGAGGCAAGCGGCGGCGATGCGTTCGTGCAGCGAGGCGAGGCGTTTTTCGAACAGTTCGAAGGAAATCATCGGCGAAAGGCTGATTAATAGATTGCTGTTTGATAAGAAATTTTTATACCTCGGTCATTCACCCCCAGAGGCATCATGCAAATCGAGAACTTCAAAATCTTCGCCGATCTGGTTGAAACCAAGAGTTTCTCCAAGGCTGCCAAAATCAACGGCATCACGCAATCCGCGGTGAGCCAGCAGGCGCGGGCGATGGAGCGCCACTTCAAAAACCTGCTGATCGACCGCAGTCAAAAGCAGTTCCAACTGACCCGTGAGGGCCAGCGCGTCTACGAGTCCGCCAAGGACATCCTGCACTCCTACGACAAGCTCATCTCCGAGCTGCAGGAGATGAAGAAGGTCATCAGCGGCACCATCCGCATCTCGACCATCTACTCGATCGGCCTCCACGAGCTGCCGCCCTACATCAAGCGCTTCCTGCACGACTATCCGTCGGTCAACGTGCGCGTGGAATACCGCCGCTCCAACCTCGTCTACGAGGACATCCTGCACAACTCCGTCGACTTCGGTCTGGTGGCCTTCCCGCTCAAGCAGCGTCAGATCGAGGCCATCCCGTTTCGCAACGACCGGCTCGTGCTCATCGCCCACCCGAAGCACCCGCTGGCCAAGTCCCCCGAGGTCGACATCGCCGACCTGTCGGGGCACAAGTTCATCGGCTTCGATCCGGACATCCCGACGCGCAAGGCCGTCGACCAGATCTTCCGCGACCACAAGCTCGACATCGAGCCGGTCATGGAATTCGACAACATCGAGACGGTGAAGCGCGCGGTCGAGATCGACCACGGCATCGCCATCGTGCCGCAGGCCACCGTGCAGCAGGAGGTGCAGCAGGGCTCGCTCGTGCAACTCACGCTCAAGGGCCGCGAGTTCACCCGCCCGCTCGCCATCCTGCATCGCAAGGGCCGCGTGCTCACGCCCGCGATGAAGAAGTTCATCGACACGCTGGGCCTCGAGCTGCCGTCCGCCGCCGAATAAAGCCGCCGTTCACCGCCGGTCGTTGTCCGTGCCTCCAGCGTCCGCCGTTCTCACCGACGGCGGACTTTCTTTGCGGCGCGCGCGGGCCGATCGACCGTTCGCGCGTCCGGCCAAGTTTAACCCGCGTCCCGTTTGACCTCGGGAACAGATCGGGCTCCTTGTGGCTCATAAATTTTATGAACAAAACCTTTGTCAGTCTGCTTGGCGCCGCGGCCATCATCGGGGCCGTTTTCTTCACTTCCGGTTGCTCCAAGGCGACCGGCTCCGCCCTGGGTGCCGCGCCCGCGTGGACCCTTGCCGATCTGGAGGGACGCGAGGTGAAATCGGCGGACTTCGCCGGCAAGGTCGTCGTGGTCGATTTCTGGGCCACCTGGTGCCCGCCCTGCCGCGAGGAGATTCCCGGCTACATTGCCCTTCAGGAAAAGTATCGGGAGCAAGGCCTCGTCATCGTGGGTGTCTCGCTCGACCAAGGCGGTCCGCGCGTCGTGAAGGACTTCGCCGAGAAAATGAAGATCAACTACCCGCTCGTCATGGGCGACGAGGCCGTCGTCGACGCCTTTGGCGGTGTCGAGGGCATCCCGACGACCTTCGTCATCGGGCGCGACGGCCAGATCGTGCACAAGAAGGTCGGCTATGCCCCCGAGGCCGAGATGGAGGCCGTCATCAAGTCAGCGCTCTGAGCGGTCCCGGCGTTCGACGCGCGCGTGCAATTTCCCGCCCATCTGCTGCTGCCGTTGGCCAGCGGTTTCGCCTACGTGGTGGCCGTGATGCTGGTCAAGGGCTCGGCGCGGCACGGCGTCGGCCTCTGGCGAACGACCTTCGTGTCCAACGTCGCCATGGGCGCGTGCTTCGCGCCGCTCTGGCTGCTCGGCGGCGCCGCGCTCGACGCAACTGATCTGTGGCGGCCCGCGTTGGCCGCCGCGGCGTTTTTCGCGGGCCAAGTCTTCACGTTTCTCGCGCTGGCCGGCGACGTGTCGGTGGCCACGCCGGTGATGGGTCTGAAGATCGTGCTCGTCGCCCTGTTCAGCACCGTGCTGCTGGCCGGCGACGTGCCCGCCGTGTGGTGGGCGGCGGCCGTGATGAGCACGCTGGCCATCGCCCTTCTCAACCGCGGCTCCGGTGCCGCCGCTCCTACGCCCGCTCTCACTCCGGCGTCCCCACGCACCCCGCCGTCCGCCGGCGCGCCGGCCGGGCAGGGCGTCGGTCGCACCGTCGCCTTCGCGGCCTGCGCGGCTCTGGTCTTCGCCCTCAGCGACGTGCTCACGCAAAAGTGGGGCGCGCTCTACGGACCGGGACGTTTTCTGCCGCTGATGTTTGGTCTGCTCGCGGTGTTTTCCGCCGCGCTGATCCCGTTTTTCAACGCCCCCCTGCGCACTGTGCCGCGCGCGGCCTGGCCTTGGCTCGCGTCGGGTTCGGTGTTGCTCGCGTTGCAGGCCGCCGGCATGGCGTGGACGCTCTCGACCAAGGGCGACGCCACCGCCGCCAACGTCGTCTACAGCTCCCGCGGCCTGTGGAGCGTCGTGCTTGTCTGGCTGGTCGGCCACTGGTTCGGCAACGAGGAGGGCCGGTTGCCGCGCGCGGTGCTGCGCCGCCGACTCTTTGGCGCCGTGCTCATGCTGGCGGCGATCGGGCTGGTATTGACCGGCGCGAAGTGACGACGCGGTGATTTTCTCAGCCCTGCGTGTCGGTTGGTCTGGCCAAGCCGCGCCCCGTGTTGGACAAACGATGCACAGCCCGCGTTCTTGCCCGCCAATGCGGCCTGCACTTTGCTTTAACCCGACTGCCATGAAGACCAACGCCGAACACACCTCCCTCGTCCTCCCCGATCCCCTGGATCCCCGTCTGCTGGCCTACCTCAACCTCAAGTTGAGGGAAATCGGCCAGGAAGGCGTCGCTCTCCCGAAGACCGACGACGACGGCCTGTCCGGCCTGGTCGACCACCTCCTCGCCGTCAGCCGCGAAAAGGACCGCATGCTCGCCCGACATCTGAGCCCGGTCGACCAGCGCATCCAGAACTACCTTTACTACGCCCTCGACGAACACGCCGAGGTGCCCCGCCTGCCCGCCACCACCCTCGTGCTCGACCGCCCCGGCCTCGCCAAGGCCCTCTCCCTGCCGCCCTCGGCCGACGAGTATCGCAGCTCGATCCTCACCTCCACCCGCGTGGCCAACGGCGTCCTGCACAACCCCAAGTCCGACCGCCGCACCACCCAGGGCATCTTCCACGTCGCCGAGGGCGGCCTGCCCATCCCCGACGACAAGAAGGCCGTGCCCGCCGCCACCTTCGCCCGCATCCTCGCCAAGGCCCTCAACCCGCCCGCCGAACTCCTGCGTCTGCCCTACACCGCGCGCGAGCACCGCCCCGCCGCCTGCTTCGTCTCCCTCTACCTGCGCCCCGTCGTCGTGCCCGCCGTGCCCGGCTTCTCGCCCAAGCGCACCATGGAGACCCGCTTCTTCATCCCCGGCAGCCTCGTGGCCAACCTCGACTTCGTCGAAAGCATCTTCGGCAACGCCGGCGACCCCGGCCTCCCCGAGAACGACGCCGCTCTCGACCCCGAGCACTGGACCGGCCACACCGGCTGCATCATCCTCGCCCCGCACCTTAACGGCCTGACCAAGAAGGAACTCGGCCTGCCCAACATCAAGGACGCCACCGAGCGCCAGAAACGCGACGGCATGTGCTGGGCCGAGCCCGACGAACGCTACAACGACGGCGTCGCCTTCAAGATCACCTGCCGCGACGCCCACGGCGTCGTCGTCACCGTCATCTCCGACAACTACTTCGGCTACTGCAAGAAGGAGGTGAAGACCCAGCTCTCCTTCTCCGCCAACCTGCTCGGCCTCGCCGAGGAAGAGCACGCCGGCGGCGCCATCGCCTTCCCCAGCTACGACCTCGGCGAGGACTTCCGCCTCAACACCAACGAGCCCGGCGTCGACCACACCTTCGCCGACTCCCTCAAGCTCCTCGGCGACCGCGCCGAGCTCCAGCCCGCCGGCTGGGCCGCCGACACCGTGTATCCGGACATCTACTACGTCCCGGAGGACGCCTACTTCGACCTCCGCGCGCAGACCGTCACCTGGGGCTCCGGCGACAAGGCCGTGAAACTCAAGCTCCTCCCGCGCATCACCTACGTGTTGCCCTCCGGCTACAAGGTCGAGATGGTCCGCCCCGACGGCGCCACCCGTTGGAAGCTCCGCGGCACCAAGGCCGAGGGCCTCCTCTGCCACAAACCCTGCACCGTCTCCGGCGGCGGCAAGTCCGAGATCTCCAAGTCCATCGCCGACGCCACCTTCACCGGGCCGGTCTTCGTCTCCGACCTCGCCAAGGACCTCGACATCGTCGACGAGATCCTCGCCAAGGAATACGGCCAGCGATTCCGCGACCCCGCGAAAAACCGCGCCAAGGGCCGCCCCATCCTCAGCCGCGAGCGCTCGCTCGGCTCCGTCGTCAAGCTCCTCAGCCGCAGCCCCGACTACACCGAGGAATACAATGCCTGGCTCGGCTCCATCCCGCGCTACATCCGCGACCTCGTCCTGCTGGTGAAGCGCCTCTACAAGCCCGAGTGGGGCACCGAGTGGCGCAAGCACTTCTCGGTCGACACCATCAACGGCCGCCCCGGCAACGAGCTCAAATACCACGGCCAGAAACTCCAGGCCCAGTATCTGCGCATCGGATACACCAAGGACGGCGGCTGGCGCACCTTCAGCCTGCGCAGCGACTTCATGCCCGCGGTGAAGATCCAGGCCGAGGACGACATCACCGCCTCCACCGTCGCGCCGGCCGCCTCCGTGGTCGGCTCCTCGGCGGCCGAGCGCCCCGGCGCCTCGATCAAGGTCGTGCACAACTGCGAGACCCGCCTCTTCCAGCGCCCCGACGACGCCATCGTGCGCGGCTACGACCGCCACACCGAGCGCGACTTCAGCGCCCGCGGCAACTTCTTCTCCAACTACGAGGCGCTCACCCGCGACGAGGCCAAGGACGTCGTCGAGGACACCCTCGGCTTCGAGAGCTTCACGCCGCCCGTGCGCGACCTCTTCAAAGACTTCCTCGCCGCCGACAAACCCGACTTTGTCGTCTCGCCCGCGCACCCGCGCATCGTCGACGGCAAGCCCACCAAGAACCCGCGCTACCTCCAGGTCCGGCCCGACCTCGTCGACCCCCGCACCACCTACGTCGCCCAGAGCGCCGCCCGCCTCCTGCGCGGACTCGACGCCGCCAAGACCCCCGTCTTCCCCGTCGGCGCCGTGCTCATGGGCCGCCGCATGAACCCGCCCGAGAAGGGCGTGCGCGCGCTCTGCACCTACAGCCCGATCCACTACCAGGAGCTGCCCGAGGCCTTCATGGACCTCATCGCCTCGCTCACCGGCAAGTCGCCCTCGACCACCGGCGCCGGTTCCGAAGGCGCGCTCACCAAGGGCCCCTTCAACGCGCTGCCCCCGATCTACGACCTCAACGCCGCGCTCGTGTCCTTCCTCATCACCGATCTGCCCGCGTTCTCGTCGGCGGCCGGCTGGGTCGGCCCCAAGCTCCGCGTCGACCACGACGTCAGCCTGCTCGTCCCCGAGATCTGGTGCCGCATGAGCCGCGAGGAGCGTGATCCGAAGTTCCTCATCGCGAACGGCTATCTGGAGAAGGTCGAGGACTTCGATCACGCCGGCAAAAAGGTCCTCGCCTCGCGCCTCGGCTACCGCATCACCACGCGCTTCGTGCAGGCCTTCTTCGGCCGCGTGTTCAGCAACCCGTCCTCGGTCTTCGACGAGGAGATCCTCCGCCCCGAGCAGCAGGACGCGGACATCTTCGCCGACGGCATGGACAACATCGTCACCGCCATGAAGGAGGCCGCCGAGCACTATTTCGCCGACGGCTCCGTCGAGGACGCCTGCCCGCCGCTCAAGGCCCTGCTCCACATCATGCGCGACGGCGTGTGGGAGGGCAAGGGACCGGAGCATCCCGAGTTCCGCGCGCTCTTCGACCGCGAGCAGATGCTCAAGAGTGACTGGTATCGCGCCCGCCTCGAGGCCAAGCAGAAGCTCGACGCCATCGCCTGGGAGCAGCACGCCCGCTATCTGGAAAAATTCCTCGGCCTCGCCAACTACAGCGACGTCGCCGTGCGGCTCGACATCAAGGGCAAGCTCAAGCGCGTCGCCGAGCAGGCCCGCGCCAGCGCCGAGCCCGCCTACGCCGACACCTTCGTCGGCACCCTCGGCGCCGAGCCCGCCATCGCCGGCGCGCTTGCCAAGCTGCCTCCGCTCTGAGAGCAGTCCGGCCCGCCGCCGCCCGCCCTCACGCGGGCGGCGTGCGGTCCTCCGGCTCGGACTGGTAGCGCAGGCTTCCAGCCTGCCGTCCCAAACACGATGGCAGGCTGGAAGCCTGCGCTACGTTCGATCTCAGCGGCGCTTCACCACCCAGAACTCCGCTCCCTGCGGGTCGGCGAGGCGGGCGCTGTCGCCGAGGCCGTCGCGCTCCGCGGGCTCGAGGATCTGCCGGCCGCCCGCGGCGACCGCGCGCGCCACCGAGCGGCGCACGTCCTCGACCTCGATGCACGGCAACCACCCGGGCGACGTATTCGCATCGGCATGACGCAGTTCGGCGACGGCGTGCTTGGCGACCACCGCCCGCGCGTCCGGCGCGTCGGGCGCGGCGCGCTCGACCGTCCAGCCGGCCACGGTTTGGTAGAAGGCGTCGATGTTGTCGCGCGGCAGCGTCTCGCCGACGTGCCAGAGGATCGGCGGGACCGCGACGTAGGGTTGGCGGATGTGCAGTTGCACGAGGCCCAGGCGCGCCTGGCCCGGGCCGGCGACCTCGACCACGCGGCCGATGAGGTGCTCGCGCGGGGGACGGACGACGAGGCCGCCGGTCCCCAGCGCCTGGTCGGCGACGAGGTCGGCGTCGAGCACCTGCACCCAGCACGTCCAGCGCGCCGGACCCTCGTCGGAGGTGAAGCCGGCGAAGAGTTTTCCGCCGTGGCTGAGCATCACGTAGGGCTGCTCGCCGGGCGACGTCACGGGCGCGCGCACGATTTTCCAATCGAAGACCGAGGCGTAGAACTTCGCGGACGCCTCGGGCGCGGCCGACACGATCTCGTGCCACACGAACTGTCCCTCGGGCAGGAATTTTTGGCCGGCCTTCTGGCGAGGCGCCTCGGCTTGCAACCCCGCGGACATCGGCAGGAACAGGCAGGCGGCGAGGGCGAGGCGCGGGAAAACCGTGGAGAGAGGCATGGTCGCGGAGGTTGACGCAAATCCGCGCAAAGGGAAGGCCGGTCGGCGGCTCCGGCGGCAAAACACGCTGGACCGCCGCGGGCGCGGCCCCGAAAGTGCGCGACCGATGAAGCGCCCGAATTTCAGCGAACTGACCCCGTTTCAATTCGTCATCCTGGTGCTGTCGCTGTTCGTGCTCGGCGTGATCGCGCTGGAGCTGTTCGTCGACCTGCCGCCGGAGACGGTGCGGGTGTTGACGTGGATCGACAACGCGGTGTGCACGGTGTTCTTCGTGGACTTCGTGATCCGGTTTCGCGTGGCCGAATCGAAGCTGCGCTTCATGAAGTGGGGCTGGATCGACCTGCTGGCCAGCGTGCCGGCGGTGGAGGCGTTGCGCTGGGCGCGGCTTTTTCGCATCATCCGCATCCTGCGGTTGCTGCGCGCGGTGCGTTCGCTGCGGGCGTTGCTGGAGATCTTGTTTCGCAGCCGCACGGGCGGCGGCGTGGCCTCGGTGTCGATGATCACGTTCCTGGTGCTGGCCCTGAGCTCGGCGGGCATCCTGGTCGCGGAACATTCGGAGCGCTCCAACATCAAGACTGCGGAGGACGCGGTGTGGTGGAGCATCACGACGATCACCACGGTTGGTTACGGCGACCTGTATCCGGTGACGGCGTCGGGCCGCTTGATCGCCGGCGTGCTGATGTTTTGCGGCGTGGGTCTGTTCGGCACGCTCAGCGGCGTGATCGCGGGCTTTTTCCTGGGCGGCGGCAAACGCGAGCCCGACGCTGCCGAGGAACTCCGCGCCCTGCGCCAGGAGGTGGAGGCTCTGCGCGCTGAGCGCGGGAACGGCGGCCGGGCAGGGGAGGGCTGAGGGTGGCGGCGTTTGGCCGTGGACGCTTGGGGTAAGAATTTTAACGCGAAGCCGCGGAGGCGCAAAGCGGCGCAAGGGGGGATGGTCCGGACGAGTTGAGTAATCCGCATGGCACGCTGTATTCAGGCCTTAACCACCGTCGACACAGACGGGCGCGGATTGACCGGCTGGTATCCGTGATAATCCGTGCGATCCGTGGTCAAAACCTTGGTTTAAAAGTCCCGGACTAAGGGGGCGGCCAAAGGAGGACCGCAACCTTCGGCTGCATCACAGGGCCAGTCTGATGATGAACCCTTTGCCTCGCGGTTCTTGCACGATGTCGCGCAGCTCTTGCACGATGTCGCGCGGGTAATGCGCGGTGTCGTGCTGTTCGTGCATGGTATCGTGCGGTTCGTGAGCGATGTCGTGCAGTTCGTGCGCAGTGTGGTGCAGTTCGTGCACGGTATTTGCGCAGGGCGTCGAGCAGGCGTTCGCCGAATTTCTTTTGCAGGACGACGTTGGTGCGGGTGTGGGCCTTGATTTCGTCGCGCAGGAGTTTTTCGAGCAACTCCACCGCGAGGTTCTTTTGCGGCATGGCGCGCACGTCTTCCAAAAACTCTTTCGAGAGCAGGCCGATGTTGGGCTTCTTCAGGCCGGCGAGGGCGAAGATGTCTTCCACGCCTTCGGAGACGACGGCGTTGTCGAGGATGCGGCGGAGGGCGGAGTGTTTTTCGGCCTCGGTGAGTTTCTTGTCCACCGTGGTGTATTTCACGATGGCGGCTTTCACCGCGCCGAAGAAAGCGATCTCGGTGCGCAGCTCCTCCGCCTCGTCGAGCGTGCCGCAGAGGGCGAAGGCGCGGGTGATGGCGATGACGAGGTCGAGGAAACGCTGCCGCTCAGTTCACTTTGGGTTCAGAACCAGCATCATCTCTTTCGCATGTTGTCGCGCCGCACGCCCACCTTCATCTGCGCGGCCATCGCCTGTTCCGCCTAGTGTGCTAAACCTGCTGGATACCTGCGTTTCGCCAACGTGGAAGTGTTTACTCGCGATCTCCCTGACTGTGGTGCCTGAAAGGCCATTGGAGCACTCATGATCCGGAAAGGTTAGGATTGCTCGTGCACTTCGGGAAGCGACGGTCTCAAGCAGGTTATCAAGCGCGCCCGGTGATTCAGAACCAACACTATATTTTGAACGTGGACGCAGCTCCGGTGCTGGGTAGCGACCGATGCCGGAAACTTCGCCGCATGAACCTTGCGCGATCGTTTCCAAAACATGATAGAACCGGCTGTAATGAACACCCGAATACGGGGGGTCGATGAATGCAAGGTCTCCCTCCTCAAGGCGAGTTGCCGCCTCATTCGCATCGGCAACTTCAGCTCGTCCTTGCTGCTGAGCGCATAGAATCCCGATGGATTCGAATGCGTTGTGAGTCTTCTGCACGATATCCCTGTTCCAAGCTTCGGCCAAATACCGCTTCGATGTTTTCGTCGGTTGGAATGGCTGGGCGGTATGCCCTGGAGCTGCGGCGCACTGACTTGCGGCGTGAATGACCGCGGCGAGCGCGACTGTTCGTGAAGGTTCCCTTTCAGGCAGCTTTGCGCATAACGCGTCAATCCACACAGCTTGCTTCGCGCTAAAGTAATGGCCACCGTATGCTTTCGTAATGGGTAGTTCCGACTGAGCGCTGCACCATTTGCGACACGCCGAAACGGACGCAATGGTGACCTTGGTCGTGTCCGGAACCCCGAGCCTTTTTACAAGTGATTCAGCTCGTCTCTTCCAAGCGGGAAAGAAGGCATTTGGATCAAGCGCCTCCTGCCGGTGGATCACAGCTCCAGCAAGAACGGCACTGTAAGCTTGGAGATCAAAAGCCAATGAGGGAATATTGAATCGGCAGGCTACATGAACTGACACGGCGGCCGAACCCGCGAAGAGGTCAATGAAACGGCGGGACTTGGGAACCTCTCGGCCGAGCAATTCGCCCAGTCCGTTGCCAAGCATAGCTCGCTTTGATCCCATATACTTCATAATCCAATCCCCCACAAACCTACGCGCTCAAGCTCGTCAATCACAGCGAGGGCTGAACTCTCACTCGTCCGAAAACTGCGTATGTGGTTCTGGTCTCCCGTTAAGACCCAAAGTTCAATGTCCTCAATGGCTTTTTCGACATCCAACCAAAGGCTTTGAGGGTCGTCTGGTTCATTACCGTCATCCCAAAGTGCGAGTTCGGCCCCAAGATTGTGCCACCAGAAATGCAATCGTGTCTTTTCAACTCCAGAATTGATAAGGAGCTGCCGAGACGCGCCAGTCGCGAGGCGAAGAAGCATCAACGCTCTCGCTAGCATCCCGAGTTGGGGCGAAGACGCATCGGAGGTTGAATCGCTATTCACTTTGCTGATGACCAAGCTAGCCATTCCGGACATAGTCGGCGATCTCAACGGATCGCTTCTCGTCGTGCCTTCGTTGAATCCCGAACTGTCGATTGCGGGCTGAATCATTTTGGAGAGTCCGCCGATAAATACCGCAAAGCGCTCTGAGATGCTTGGCGTTCATCGTGAACATGAAAAACCGTGGTTGCGGCTTCTTCCTTCCGAGCTTAGCGTCGAACTCGACTTCATCCCATTCGGGTAACCATTGCTTTACTGGAATCGCGGGTATTTGCATAAACGGGAGCGGGTTAATTCAGCGTGTAGTTGTAGAAGAGCTGGCCCGGGAGGGCGAGCATGCACTCGAGGGGGGGCGGCCTCGACGAGGGCGCCTCGGATTTCGCCTTCGCCCTTGGTGTTGGACGACATGGAGCCGTTGGCGAGCAGCAGGGCCATGGAGCTGTGCTGGGCGAGGTGCTCGTGGTTGACGATGGTATCGGTGCGCACGACTAAAATTCCACGGTGATGTCGTGACCGAACTTCAGACCTGCGACTTCGGCGGCGAGCCGAATAATGGTCTTTTTGAGGACGTTATTGAGATTGGTGGCAACCAGCCAGCCGCCTAGCAGTTCGGCGCGCATCTCGCGAAGGTCTTCGCGGTCGGGATAAAGTTCTTCGGGTGTGCGTGCGATGTAGCGCCGCTTGCGTCCCTGCGCGTCGGGATGCTGCGAGCACCGCTCGAGAAAGGTCGGGTCTAGTTTGCCGAGTTCGCGGAGAACCAAGAGCATCGCGTCCTTGGCGTTTTGGTAGGCGAAGACTTTTCCTCGGATCGTGAGATTTCCCCGGCGAGAGGTTTCTGCGATGGCACGGTCAGCAGGCATTGGGCGGGAAGGAGTTTCCCGTGAAGGCGCGGTAGATGCGGTGGGGGCGGGGCGTGAAGGCTGCAGCGGATATGATTGGCCCAATCCTGCAAGGAACTCGGCAACGTCATCCTCGTCGGGGCGGATGCCTGCGCGTGACTCAACCGCGTTAGTTAGAATCTCAACAAGTAGCTCGTCGCCTTTTTCGACGAGATCACGCCATGCGAGAGGGATCGCCGCCTTTGCTTGCGATTGTCGATTTCGATTACGGTATTCGGCACGGGCGGTTTCGAGGGCTTGGCCCGATTGAATGCCGTGCGGGGAAAGATAACGTTGGAGGGCGGCTGCAGCTTCGGCCGTGGGGCGTTCGTAGAGGTCGAGTTTATAGACGCGACGATCCTCATAGCTGCCTTGTTCAGCGGGAAGGTAGAAACTCCACGTTCTGCCGTCGGTGAGCACGACAAACGGAACGCCGGTGTGGAATGCGTATTCGAGCGCTTGGCGCACAGCGTCTTCGGCTTTGCCCGGCTGCTTAACCTCAAAGAAAACGGATGGCTTGGTCGGGGGATGACATAGGGCAAAATCGACGCGCCCTTCGCCGGTCTGATATTCGGGCCACACGACGTTTGTATCCCAAGTATCCCAGCCGAGTTCTTGGAAAATACGGAGGACGATGCCCTGGGAGATCGCCTGTTCGTTGGGGAATCGGCCTTGGCGGAGACGTGCGGTGATGTCGGCTAGAGTTGTATCTAGAGGCATGGCGGTTAGGCAGCGAGAGGGGGCTTGAGCAGAGTCGAGTTTCGGATATCGCCTTCGCCTTTGGTGTTGGACGACATGGAGCCGTTGGCCAGCAGCAGGGCCATGGAGCCGTGCGGGGCGAGGTGGTGGAGCATGTGCTGCACCCAGGCGAAGTTGGCGTTGCTCTTGGGCGGCGTGCCGTAGGCCCAGCGCGGGTCGCCTTCCAGCCGGCCGTCCCACCATTCGCTGATGTTGAAGTGCGGATTGGCCATCAGTTGTCCTTTACTGCGCGCAGGACCCGCAAAATGCGATTTGTCGTTGGAGATCGCGCTTCCGCGCGGGGCGGTGTCGGCGTGGAGGTCGGGGTGCTGGTCGGAGAGGAAGGTGTCGGCGGGTTGTTTGCCGAAATTAAAGTCGATGCCGCGGATGGCCATGTTCATCGCGGCGAGGCGCCAGGTGGTGGGGTTGCTTTGTTTCGGCCTCGTGAAATTCGGCCTCCCCCTGCGGGCACGCTTGGCGCGACCAAACGGACGCCCGGTCCGTTTGCCCTGGCCGTAAACGGAGATCGCGCCGAGCCGGCCGCCGTGGGCCTCGATGAAGGCCTCGCTCTGGACGAAGAAGCCGCCGGAGCCCATGGCGGGGTCGTAAACCTTGCCGGAGTAGGGCTCGAGCATCTCGACGATGACGGAGACGATGCTCTTGGGCGTGTAGTATTGGCCGCCCTTCTTGCCCTCGGCCAAGGCGAACTGGCCGAGGAAGTATTCGTAAACGTGGCCGAGGATGTCCTTGGCGTTGAGGCTGGCGTGGCGGAAGGGGATGGAGGAGACGACTTCGCTGATGAGGCCGACGAGCTTGGCGGGCTCGATCTGGAGCTGCATGTAGCGGTTTTTCTCGATGACGCCCTTTAGCCGGGGGTTTTCCTTTTCGACGGCTTCGAGGGCGTCGTCGATGAGGCGGGCGGCAGAGCGGAAGGTGTATCCCGCGCCGTCGGCGAGGGTGAGGGCGGTGTCGGGCGCGAGCGGGGCGCTGTCGCGGATGGTTTTCCAGCGGGCGAGAGGCGGGACCCAGAAGACGTTTTGCGCGGTGTAGTAGTCGCGGTCTTCGAGTTCGTCGGCGATGGCGGCGGCGTAGGCGGCGTCGGTCTTGTGGTCGGCGCGGTCGAGAAAGTAGTCGCTCTGCGGGTCGCGGAAGGCGGCTTCGAGCTCTTCGCGGCGGAGGTCGAAGGCGTCGGAGACGTATTTGAGGAAGATGAGGCCGAGGACGGCGTGCTTGTAGACGGCGGCGTCGAGATTGGAGCGGAGGCGGTCGGCGGCGTTCCAGAGCTTCTTGTCGAGGTCGGCGAGGAATTGCTGTTCCTCCTCGTTCGTGGTCGTGCGGGCGGGGGTCTGCGCTTTCGAATCAGCCATGCGTAAAGCGTTTGTGAACAAGCGGACGCTCTTGGCAAGGGCGGAGGAGGGGACGGACTAAGTATGAAGTTTGAAGGAAGAAGGGGCGGACGAAGCGGCGGGAGGGCGGGGGAAAGTCGCAGGTCGAAGGTCTGAAGGTCGAAGGAGCGAGAGGTGGACTGAAGACCGAGGGACGGACGGAGGGCGACGAGGGAACAAAGGCGGAGGCAGGCAGGATGCCTGCGCTACTTGGGGCGGTGTGCCTAGGTGGACGCGGACGTCCCCGGCCGCGTCGGTTTGGCGGTGGTTCGCGCGTTATGTGGGATGACGGGGCAGACGCGGCCCGGAGGTCCGCGTCCACCTCGGGCAGGCATGTCGGATGTAAGGATCCGGGGGCGGGGTGAGGAGGTCGGGCTGGGGAGTCAACATCGGGGCGTAAAGCCCCTCCTACCGTTCGATCATCCGCGAACCTTCGTGGGATCCGCGGTGAAAAAATGTCCGTTCACCGGCGCGCCGCCCCGGCGCCCCTCAGCTGTCCGGCGAGAAGCGGGCGATGGCGGCGATCTGGTCGGCGATGTCGCGGTCGCCGCGGCAGCGGGGCATCTTGTTTTGACCGCCCCACTTGCCGGTCTCGCGCATCCAATGTTCGAATACACCGGGCATCACCAGGCGCACGACGGGCTCGGTGAGGCCGCCGCCCTTGCGCTTGGCCTCGTAGTCGTCGTTGAGGCGTTGCAGCTCGGCGTCGAGTTCGGCGGCGAGCACGGGACCGGTGGGCGTTTCGACCGAGAGGGGTTTGAGCTCGACCCACCATTCGTGGTGGCCGCGGCGGGCGCCGGCGATCGCGTTGACGAAGACGGGGGCGACGTGGAAGTTGACGACCTTCCACTTGTGGCGCTGGCAGACGATGGTGAGCGCGTCGGTGAGTTCCTTCTCGATGACGTGCTCGCCGAAGGCGCTGAGCTGGAGCTTGGTGCGGCCGGCGTAGACGAGACGGGGCACGTCGGTGGAAACGAAGCGCACGATGTCGCCGATGATGTAGCGGCAGAGGCCGGCGGGCGTGCTCATGACGAGGGCGTAGTCGACGCCGGGCTTGACGCCGGCGAGGGGCACGGCGCGGGCGCCGAGCAGGCCGAGGCGGTCCTCATGGTAGTCGTCCATGGGGAGAAACTCGTAGTGAATGCCGGCGTCGCACATGAGGCGTAGGCCGAGCGCGGAGTCGGCGTCTTGCGCGGCGATGAAGCCTTCGGAGGCGGGGTAAACCTCGTGGAAGTTGACGGTGGGCCCGCAGACGGCGCGCAGTTCGTCGGCGAAGGGGGCGATGGGCACGCCGCCGTGGATGAGGCACTCGAAGTTGGGCCAGAGGGCCTGGAGGTTGACCGGGCGGTGTTTTCCCTTGGCGCCGGCCTTTAGCAACTCCTCGGCGAGGATGAGGATCCAACTGGGGATGCCGGCGAGCAGGGTGATGTCGCGCCGCAGGGTGCGTTGCACGATGGCCGCGATCTTGGCGGGCCAGTCGGTCATCTGGGCGATGTCGGAGCCGGGTTCGTAGATGTGTTTCTCGATCCAGTCGGGGAGGTTGAGGGCGGTGATGCCGCTGAGGTCGCCGGCGTAGCTCTGGTGGCCGTCGGGCGAGGGGGCCATGGGGGTGAGCGAGGTGGCGCCGCCGAGGAAGAGGTGTTTGCCGTGGAAGACGCCGGTGTGGCCGACGCGGGCGGTGTAGTAGAGGAGGGAGTCGAGGCCGGCCTTGCGGAAGTGCTCCAGCATGGCGTCGGTGATGGGCAGGTATTTGGTGCGGCCGGCGGTGGTGCCGGACGAGACCGCGTAGAAGTTGCAACGACCGGGCCAGAGCACGTTGGCCTCGCCGGTCTTCATGCGCTCGATCCAGGGGATGTAGCCTTCGTAGGCGCGCAGGGGCACGCGTTCGCGGAACTTTTCGTAGGGCAGGTTTTTCTCAAGGCCGTTCTCGCGGCCGAAGGCGGTGTCCTGCTGGGCGGCGAGCAGGGTCTTCAGCTGCTTGTGCTGGGCGGCGTGGTCCGAGGAGCCGTTGCGCAGTCGCCGGGCGGTGCGGGTGGTGAGGAAACTCGCTCCCAGGGTGACCAGACTTTTCGGCGGCGTCAGCATCTTGCGTGGACGCTGAACAGGCAGCAACCCGACTGGCGGTGCGGCAAGTGAATTCATGCGACTTGCAATAACTTACGACCCTTTAACCGCGCATAGAACGCCATGATGGGCGCGCGGAAATCGAAGTAGTGGAAAATGAGCGAGGCGTGCTGCACGGGGTCGCCCCGGGCGTTGGTCACGGTGAGCACCCGGCTGTCGGGGAAGAGGGCGCGGTGGGCGTTGGTGAGCACGAAGCGGCCGGGCGCGGCGGCCTGCAGCACGGCGTTCTCCTTCTCGGCGTAGAGGATGAGCACGGGAGCCTCGCACAGGGGCAGGTGGTCGCCGGCGAGCGCCGCGGTCGGCGCGGGCAGGTGGCGGAGCGCGCGGATGCGGGCGGCGGCACCGGTCTGGTCGATGCCGTTGATGGTGCCGATGACGGCGTCGCGCAGGCGCAGCAGCTCGGCGCGGGTCATGAGGGTGGCGAGGGCGGCCTTGTTCTGCGCGCCGGCCTCGAACATGCGCACAAAGATCGAGCGGGCCTTCTCGATGTGGGCGGGGTTGAACCCGTCGCCCTCGTCGGCCAGGAACGGCTGGATGGCGCGCCCGAGCAGGGTGGTGGGCTTGGCCGAGCCGGGCGCGACGAGGTCGTCGGCGCAGGTGACGGGACTGACCAACACGAGTCCGGCGACGGGCGCGGTCCGCCCGGCGGCGCGGGCACGGCGCAGCCATTCGATGGCGAGGCCGGCGCCAAAGCTGACCGCGAGCACCACCGGCGGCGTGCCGGCGCGCAGGGCGAGGTCGTGCACGAGTTCGTCGAGCTGGGCGCAGAGCCGGTCGATGTCGAAGCCGGACTTGGGGTAGTTGAAGTAGTGCACGCTGCCGTGCCGCAGGAGGTCGCCGCGCAGCAAAAACACCTGCTCGGGCGCGTCCGGCACGAAGCCGCCCAGCACGATGGTGGGCCGGTCGCCCGGGCGCGGCTCGTGCAACAGCGTGGCGAGGTGCGCGTCGCCGTCGGCGGACGCCGCGCGGCCGGCCGTCACGTAGGGCAGGGGACGCGGCGGGCGGAGCTTGTAACCGGTGGTGCGCAGCCAGGTGCGCAACGGGCGCGTGGCCGGCACGCGACCGAAGGCGGCCAGGACGGAGAGGGCGGGGGCGATGCTGAGCGCGGGCATGGAGGGTTGGATCAGCGGTCATGAGCGGGCGGTTCCGCGCGGCAAAGTCCAAACCGGCGGCGTTGCCCAAACTTCACCCAACCGACGCCGTTCCGTAACGCGGTGGCGGACGCGACCGGGCTTGCGGCGTCGGCGGGGCGTTGGCTGCATGGCGGGCGCATGGAGTTTCCCCCGATCCTTTTTGATGACGCGACGACGCTGGTGTTCGACAAGCCCGCGGGCCTGCCGGTGGCCCCGACCCGGGCCGGCGAGCCGAGTCTCAACGCGCTCGTGCAGGAACGGTTTGGCCGCGAGGTGAAGCCCGCCCACCGGCTCGATCCCGAGGTCGGCGGGCCGGTCGTCTATGCCCGGACCAAGCCCGCGCTGGATTTTCTCAGCGGGCAGTTTCAATCGAAGACGGTGGAGGTCGTCTGGCAGGCGCTGGTGGTGGTGGCGTCCGCCGAGGAGGCCGCGCGGCCCGACTGGGTGGTGCGCGACCCGCAGGGCCTGCCGCCCGCGGAGTGCGTGCTCGACTGGCCGCTCATGGAGGACGCGCTCAAGCCCGGCCTCTGGCGAATCGGCCGCCGACAGGAGGCGCGCGCCACCGCCACCGCCGTGCGCCGGCTGGAGTTGTTCGGCCGGTTCGCGTTGCTCGAATGCGTCGCCCCGACCGCGCCGCTGCACCAGGTGCGCGTGCACCTCCAGACCGCCGGCCTGCCCGTGCTTAACGACGCCCATTACGGCCTGCCCGGCGTCGAGCTGCGCCTCTCCAGCCTGAAGCGCGGTTACAAGGGCCGCGCCGACGAACGTCCTCTCGTGCGCGACCTCGCGCTGCACGCGGTGCGCCTGACCTTCCGCCATCCGGACACCCGCGAGCCGATGGCCGTGGAGTCGGCGCCGCCTAAGGAGTTCGCCGTGGCGCTCAAGAACCTCGCCAAGTTCTGTGCGCGGGCGTGAGCGCCACGAGGCAGCCCCCGCCGGTAGGGGCCGAGCTTGCTCGGCCCGTCGGACGCCACCCGCTAGAAACGGGAGTATCGCCGGCTCGTGCGTGCAAACGGGCCTCGCAAGCGAAGCCCCTACGGGCCCCGTCGTTTATGCGCCTCCCGGTGCGTTCGCGGCTTGAGCCGGCGGGCCCGCGGGTCCAGCCTGCGGGCAATCGGATGCACGCCGCGATGAAACCCGGAGCGTCAGTTTGGCAGCGAGCCGGCAGGATTGTCCTGTTGTGGTGCGGGTTGTTGTCGTCGCTCGCCGCCGCCGAGGAACTCCCGCTGACCGGACCCGAGCGGGCGTGGGTCAAGGCGCACCCGGTGGTGAAGTTCGGCTTCGACCCGAACTGGCTGCCCTTCAGCTACGTCGACGAGGCGGGTGACTTCGCGGGCATCGACGCGCAGTTCCTCGGGCTTCTCTCGGAGCGCACCGGGCTGACCTTCGAGGCGGTGCACGCTGAAAACTGGAATGAGGCCTACGAGCTCGCGCGCTCGGGCGGGGTAGACTTTCTTGTCAGCACGGCCGAGGACGTCTCGCGCACGCCGTATTTCAACTTTACCCGCGCCTACCTCGACTTTCCCGTCGCCGTCATCGGGCGCGTCAACACCCCGGCCGTCACCTCCATGGACGGCCTGCACGAGCACGTGGTGGCCTCGCCGCGCGGCCACGTGGCCACGCTCGCCCTCGCCCGCGACTATCCCGACCTCCGTATTCTGCAAATGGATACGATCGACGACGCCTTCCTCGCCGTCGCGCGCGGTGACGCGGACGTGGTGGTGGTCAACATCGCCTCGGCCAACTACCTCATCGGCAAGCTCGGCCTCGGCAACCTGCGCGTCGTGGGCACCCTGCCCAACGTCTTCCAGCTGCGCTATGCGGTGCGCCGCGACCGGCCCGAGCTGCACGCGATCCTCGACAAGGGCGTCGCCTCGATCTCCCGCGCCGAGCGGCAGCGCATCGTCGCGCCGTGGCTCAAGTTCGACTTTGTCGAGATCGTGCGCTGGGACCGCGTGCGCCGCTGGGCCGGCGGACTGCTGCTCGTGGCGACGTGCGCGGTCGGCTTCTTCGTCTGGCACAACCGCAGCCTGCGCCGCGAGCTCGAGGAACGCCTGCGCGTGCAACGCGAACTCGAGCGCGCGCACGACCGCCTCCAGGCGCTCAACGAGGAGAAGGCCGGCCTCATGCGCATGGCCGCGCACGACCTGCGCGGACCGCTCGGCGGCCTGTTGCTCAACCTCGACCTGTTGCGCATGGAGAACGTGACCGCGGAGGGCGCCCAGGCGCTCGACCGCATGATGCTGCTCTCGCACCAGATGATCCACATGGTGCGCAACCTCCTCGACGTGGAGGCGCTGGAGAACGGCAGCCGCAACTTCCGCCCCGAGCCGATCGACTTCGTCGCGGCCGTGAGCGAGTCGCTGGCCACCGCCACCGTGGTGGCCGGTCGCAAGGGCATCGCCGTCGACTTCGATCCGGCGCCCGGCCTGCCGCCGGTCATGGCCGACCGCTCGGCGCTGCGGCAGGTGACCGACAACCTGTTGTCCAACGCGATCAAATACTCCCCGACGGGCACGACGGTGACGGTGCGCCTGGCCCGCGCGCCGGAGCATCGCCTGCGGCTGACGGTCGCCGACCAAGGGCCGGGCGTGAGCGCCGAGGATATGCCGAGGTTGTTTCAACGCTACGTCTGCCTCTCGGCGCGGCCGACGGGTGGCGAGTTGTCCACCGGCCTTGGTCTCTCCATCGTGCGCGAGCTGGTCGAGCGCATGGAGGGTCGCGTGTGGTGCGAGAGCACGCCGGGCGAGGGCGCGTCGTTCCTGGTCGACCTGCCCGAGTCGCGCGTGTGACTTCGCGAAAAGTTGCGCAGGCATCCTGACTGCCTTCGTAGGGGCCACGCTCGCGAGGCCCGTTGGACGAAGGATCGTGAGTGAACGGTCTTTTCTCGTGTGCGCACAACGGGCCTCGCGAGCGAGACTCCTACGGGACTGCGCTACGCGTCTTCAATCGGTCGCGCGTTCACAGCTTGGCGAGCACTTGACGGGCGCGGGCCTTGGCCTGGTCGTCGTGCTTGGCGCGCGAGGGTTGGGCGAGTCCGCTTTCGATCATCTTGCGGGCGGCGGCTTGGTCGCCCGCGCCGGCGAGGGCGATGCCCAACTCCAGGCGGTGGACGAGGACGTCGGGCTCGAGTTCCACGGCGCGGCGCAGGTGCCGCACGGCGTCCGCGTGCGACGCGTCGGGCAGGCCACCGTAGACGAGGCGGACCAGCCAGCGCGCGACTGTGCCGAGCGAGGAGACCTCGTGATGCCAGCGTCCGAGCACGTGGTGGGCGAACGCGTAGTCGGGGTCCAGCGCGAGGGCGCGCTCGGCGTATTCCTTCACCAGGCGCGAGCGTCGGACCTTGTCGGAGGTGTCGCCATAGGCGCCGAGCGTGCCGTGGCAGATGGCCAGCGAGAGCACGTTGACGGGATCGTCCGGCTCGAGTTCCACGGCGCGGCCGGCGTAGTCGAGGGCGAGGGTGGCGAGGCGACGTTTCTCGGCGGTGTCGGGCGTGTCGACGACCGAGTCGGAGTAGTGGCGGGCGATTTTTTGCAGCACGTCCGGGTCGTCCGGCCGAATTTGCCCAACCTCGCGGTAGAGACGCAGGGCCTCTGCGGTGTCGAGCCGCTCCTCGGCGGCGCGGGCCTCGCCCAGGAGCGCCTCGACGTCGGGCGTGGCGCCGCCCAACCAGAGCGTCGGGAAAAGCCAGAGCATCAGCAGATACCTCATGCCCCATGCTACGCGGCGGGAGGCGTCGCGGTTGCGGGGCGGCGTGTTTTTGCGCGGCCGCGGAACTTGGCATGGGCGATGCTAAATTAAGTTCCGACAGCAAACACTTCCCTGTTCGCAGGGTATATAGGGGTAACATGGATGGTCCGGTCGTTGACCGGACCAAGAAAAAAAGAGGCCCGCCGTTTAGGGGTAATCGGCGGGCCTCGTCTTTTTCCCCGTCAAGCGACGTCGCCCGGCGTGATCCGACTGGTTGCACCGCGATGCCGCGCCTGCAACGAGCGATCTCAAGAGCGGCCGGTCGCGGTGCATCGGGTTTTTTCGGGCCGATTTGCGAAATTTTCGCATCATCGCCGGTTGCCTCCGGCGGTCGGGATATTCAAGGTGCGTGCGCCTCGCCGGCCAAGGCGTTTCCTTTCCTTCACCATTCGCGGTTGTGCAAATTTCTCCGGGCAAGAGATCCCTTCCTGATTACGTCTGGTTGTTGCTGGTCGCGGTCGTTTATTTTCTCGCCGCGCGCGGTGGGCTCAAGCTGGCCAGCCTGCACGAAAACGTGTCGCCGGTGTGGCCGGCGACGGGCGTGGCCATCGCGGCGTTGATCTACAGCCGTTGCCGCTGGTGGCCGGGGATTTTGCTCGGTGCGTTCGCGGCCAACGCCCTGACGCAGATCCCGTGGTGGACGGCGCTGGGCATCGGCACGGGCAATACGCTGGAGGCGGTGCTGGGCGCGGTGCTGTTCATCCAGGTGCAGGAACGTGCGCCGTGGTTGGGCAAATTCTCGGAGGGCGCGGGTTTTCTGGTGGCGTCGTTGTCGGCGCCGGTGGTCTCGGCGGCGATGGGCGTGGGCATGCTGTTCGCCGCCGGACTGGTGCCGGGCGAGGCGGTGTCGGAGTTGCTGCTCACATGGTGGGCGGGCGACGCTCTGGGAGCGTTGGTGGTGACGCCGGCGCTGCTGACGTTCTGCATCCCGGGGCGGTTCGAGCGGGGCGCGTTGCCGAGGCTGTGTCTGCTCGGACTGTTGGTGATGGCGGTCTGCGGCTGGATCATGAGCGAGGGCTTCGAGGGGTTTCAAATTTTCCTGACGTTCCCGTTGCTGCTGCTGGCGACGTGGTGGTTTGGCGGACGGGGCGCGAAGTTCGCGACGGTGCTGCTGGTCGGCTTCACGGTGGTCGTCATGGCCACGGGCGACCGTCACCTGATGGCGCCGACGTTGAACCAGAGCCTGTTGCTGCTGGAGCTGTATCTGTTCTCGCTGGCGCTGACCGGACTGTTGCTGGCGGCGTTTCACCAGACCGGTCTCTTGCTCCTGCCGGGCCTGGTGATGGTGTTCGGCTGGCTGATCAGCGGGCTGCTCTTCGCCTCGCTGGAAAAGGAGCGCCTGCGACTCGACGCGTTTCGTTTCGACA
The DNA here is from genome assembly GCA_030601755.1 of Verrucomicrobiota bacterium. Classification (GTDB taxonomy): domain Bacteria; phylum Verrucomicrobiota; class Verrucomicrobiia; order Opitutales; family Opitutaceae; genus JAUWBF01. Next base: position 84,504 of record JAUWBF010000003.1, read on the forward strand.
CGCTGGTGCACGACAGCGAGGAGCTGGTCCGCGCCCGCCTGGAGACCTACATCGACGCCCTGCGGGGCGGCGCGAGTTTTTTCGCGGCGTCCGAAGTCGTGAGCCGCGGCGAGTGGAACACCTACGTCAACTCGCTGGAGATCAACCGGCGTCACCCGGGCATCAACGGCGTCGGCATGGTGACGCCGCTGCGCAGCTACGAGGTGGCGGATTTCGTGGCACGCGTGAGGGCGGATGGCGCTCCCGACTTTGACATCCACGCTGTGCCGGACGAGCCATTGCCCGCCGGCGATCCGGCCGGCACGCGACACTACGCGATCACCTACATCGAGCCGCAGGATATCAACCACAAGGCCATCGGTCTCGACCTAAACTCCGAGCCGAGTCGCTCCGCCGCCGCCCGCAAGGCCCGCGACACCGGCCGGCCGACGATCACCGACCGCATCGTGCTGGTGCAGGACGGCAAGCAACGCCCCGGCTTCCTGCTCTACTACCCGTTCTACGAACTGAACCGCCCGCTGGACACCGTGGACGAGCGACGGGCGGCCTTCCGGGGCTGGATCTACGCGCCCTTCATCACGGAAAATTTCCTCAACGCCGTGCTCGGTCCGCGCGGCCGGCAGGTCTCCATCCACGTTTACGAGGGGCTCAGTCCCGAGCCCGCCGCGCTGGTCTACGCCAGCGACCACGCGGAGGACCACACGGGGTCCGAGGAACATTTCGACCGGCTCACCACGGTGCGTCTGGCCGACAAGGACTACACCATCGGCTGGCACCACGGCCCGGAGTTTCAGCGTGGCGAGACCGTGCCCGCCATGATCGCCGGCTCGAGTCTCGCCCTTGTCTCGGCGTTGCTGGCCGGCCTGGTGCTCACGTTGCAGACGCTCGGCCGGCGCGCCGGCGAGATCGCGGAGGCGCGCACGCGCGAGCTCCGCGAGCTCAACACCAAGCTCGAGGCCGAGGTCGCCGAGCGCACCCGCGCCGAGTCCGAGGCCCGCGCCGCCCGCCAGTTGGCCGAGGCGGCCAACTCGGCCAAGAGCGACTTCCTCGCGACGATGAGCCACGAGATCCGCACGCCGATGAACAGCGTCATCGGCTACACCGACCTCCTGCTCAACTCGCCGGTCAACGACGAGCAGCGCATCTGGCTGGGCAACATCCAGACCTCGGGCCGCGCCCTGCTCGTGCTCATCAACGACATCCTCGACTTCTCGAAGATCGAGGCCGGCAAGCTGGAGCTGGAAAGCATTCCCTTCTCGCCGCTCGGCGTGGCGCGCGAGGTCGCCGGCCTGCTCGCGCCCAAGGCCGACGAGTCCAAGCTCCGGCTCGTGGTCGAGGTGGGCAACCAGATCCCCGGCCTGGTCGTCGGCGACCCGTCCCGGCTGCGCCAGGTCCTCACCAACCTCGTGTCCAACGCGGTCAAGTTCACCGAGTCCGGCACCGTGCGCATCGGGCTGGACTGGCAGACCGAGTCGGCCGCCCGCGGCCGCCTGAGCGTGGTGGTGCAGGACACCGGCATCGGCATCCCCGAGCACAAGCTCCGGCTGCTTTTCACCAAGTTCACCCAGGCCGACAGCTCGACGACGCGGCGCTACGGCGGCACCGGCCTTGGCCTGGCCATCTGCAAGGAACTGGTCGGGCTGATGGGCGGCGAGATCGCCGCGCACAGCGTGGCGGGCCAGGGCACGCGCATCGGTTTCGAAATCCCCTTCGACGTTGCCGAGCCGACCGGCGAGCCCGCGCCGAAGGCCGAGCCCGCCCCGGCGCCGCGCCCCCAGCCCGACATCCGCGTGTTGCTGGCCGAGGACGCCGTCATGAACCAGCGCCTCGCGGTGGCGGTGCTGCGACGCCTCGGCTGTGAGGTCGACCTGGCCGTCAACGGCCGTGAGGCCGTCGAGAAGTTCAAGGACTGTCGCTACGACATCGTCTACATGGACTGCCAGATGCCGGAAATGGACGGCTTCGCCGCCACCCGCCAGATCCGCCGCGTGGAGACCTCACGCGGCGAGCGCACGCCCGTGCCCATCGTCGCGGTGACCGCCAACGCCCTCCAAGGCGACCGCGAGAAGTGCCTGGAGGCCGGCATGGACGACTACATCACCAAGCCCTTCACCATCGCCGACATCGCCCGCACCCTGGAGGTGTGGGTGGCGCGCCGCGGCGAGTGACGGGTAGCGGTTGCTTGCGGAGCCTTGGGCACCGGGTTTCAACGCAAAGGCGCGAAGGTCGCAAAGGCTGGCTTATTACCGGCAGCTGCATGGACCGGGACTTTACCGAGGGTGGGGCGGGACCGCTGGGCCCGCCGTGGCGACGCGCCAAGCGCCGAGAGGCAACCGCGGACGGCCCGGCGGTCCGTCCCTACCCAAGGTTCATGACCAGTCCGCGATCGGCATTATTACCGAGCCAAGCAAGTAGCGCCGGCTTCCAGCCGGCCGTTGACGGCGATGGCAGGCTGGAAGCCTGCGCTACCTTTCTTGGCGGCCTTCGCGCCTTGGCGTCTTTGCGTTAAGACCACCTCCGCCGGGACGTTGTTAAATGTATCGATCCGGCGAATACGCGCGCCCGCGCGGCGCGTCAGGCGCTGGCGATCAGGCGGGGGAGGTCGACGTTGTCGGTGATCAGTTGCTTGATGATCGGGAACTTGTCGGTGTCTTGCGGCTGGGTCTTCACTGTCATGCCGGTGATTTTGGAGGTGACCGCATAGCACTCGGCCTCGGCGGCGATCACGGGGATGTCGGTCTGCGCGAGCAGCTCGGCGAGCTTGGGGTGGGGCTTGATGTCGTTGGTGACGACGAGGCCCGCGATCGTGCTGCCGCCGGCGAGCAGCGCGCAGGAGAGCGCGGCGAGGATGATGTCGTCGCGGTCGCCGGGGGTGATGATGAGCGTGCCGGGGTGCAGGTAGTCGACGATGCCCTTGGCGGCCATGGCGCCGACGACGACCTTTTCCACGCGCTGCTTGGCGCCGCCGCGGCGGCCGTTGAGCCACTTGCCGCCGATCTCCTCGGCGATCTGGGTAAGGTTGGGCGCGGAGAGGCGCGGCTGGATGGGGAGCACGCCGAGCAGGGGAACGCCGAGGCGGGAGAGGCCCTTGCCGGCGTATTCGCGGATGAGGTCCATCTTGTCGGGCTCGATCTTGTTGAGGATCGCGCCGGCGACCTCGACGCCGGCCTTGTCGAAGAGGGCCTTGTTGAGCGCAATCTCGTCGATGGGACGGCCGATGCCGCCGGGCGAGACGAGCACGACCTTGGCGTTGAGCAGGCGGGCGACGCGGGCGTTGGAGAGTTCGAACACGGAGCCGACGCCGGCGTGGCCGGTGCCCTCGATGATGGTGAAGTCCTTTTCCCAGGAGACGCGGTCGAAGGCGCGGCAGATGGTGTCCTCGAGCTTGGGCAGGGTGGCACCGGGGTTCTCGAGGAAGCGCCGGGTGAAGGTGGCGTCGACCGCCACGGGGCTCATGCTCTCGATGGGCACGCGCACCTGATAGATGCTTTCGAGGAGGAACGAGTCCTCGTCGATCTTGTGGCCCTGCACGTCGACGAAGCGCTGGCCCACGGGCTTGATGAAGCCGACGCGGGGGAAGAAGTTCTGCAGCGCGGCGTAGAGACCGAGGCAAGTGGTGGTCTTGCCGTCGTTCATGCGGGTGGCCGCGACGAAGATGCGCTTGGTCGTGGTGTTGGTGGGCTTGCGCAGCAGCGGCAGCGCCGGGAGCTCGAACGGATTCTGGGAGGCGTGGGTGGCGGAAGAATCGGTCGGAGCGGTCATATGTTTTTTCGGGGGGTGTCGGGAGGGGCGGCTTACTGTCCGCCGGTGCCGTAGAGGAGGCGTTGGTCGATGGCCTGGCAGCCGACGATGGCGGCGGCACCGAAGACGTCGTGGGCGCTGGCGCCGCGGCTGATCTCGGCGGCGGGTTTGCTGAGGCCGGTGAGGATCTGGCCGAAGGTGTTCGCGCCGGCGAGGATCTGGATGAGCTTGAAGGCGATGTTGCCGGAGTTGAGGTCGGGGAAGACGAGCACGTTGGCGCGGCCGGCGACCGAGCTGCCGACGCCCTTGGTGGTGGCGACGGCAAGGTCGAGGGCGGCGTCGACCTGAAGTTCGCCGTCGATCTCCATCTCGAAGCCGGCGTCGCGGGCCTTGGCGCGGGCGAGCTCGGTGGCGTGGCGGACCTTGACCAGCGAGGGCTGGTTGGAGCTGCTCTTGGAGGCGTAACTGAGCATGGCGACGCGCGGGGTCTCGTTGGTGAGGTGCTTGGCGATCATCGCGGTGGAGAGGGCGATGTCGCTGAGCTGCTCGGCGGTGGGGTCGGGGATGACGCCGCAGTCCGCGAGGAAGAGCGAGCCGTCGCTGCCGACCTTCTGCTCGTCGAAGTCGAGAACCATGAGCGAGGAGATGTTTTGCACCTCGCTGAGCTTGGGAATGATCTGGAAGATGGGGCGCAGGGCGCTGGAGGCGCTCTGGGTGGCGCCGGACACGAGGGCGTCGGCCTGGGCGGTGGCGACCATCATGGTGGCGTAGTAGGCGGTGGTCTTCATGGCCTCGCCGGCCTCGGCGACCTTGATGCCCTTGATGCGGCGCATCTGCTCGAGGTGACCGATGAAGGTCTGGAGGTCCTCGCTGCGCTCGGGCTCGATGATGCGCATGCCCTGGAGGTTGATGTCGAGGCGGGCGGCGGCGTCCTTGATGGCGGTGCGGTCGCCGAGGAGAATCGGCACGCCCATGCGGCGGGTGACCCACTGGCGGGCGGCCTGGAGGATGCGGGGGTCGGAGCCCTCGGGGAAAACGATGCGCTTGGGGTGGCGCTGGAGACGTTCGATCAGTTTGGGGATGAGAGGCATGGCAATTGGGTGCAAACCGTGAGCGTCGAGCGGGGGAGCGTCAATCCTGCGGGCGGGATTGCGCGGGCCGAGGTGTGATCGGGCGGGCTTTTTACTTGTTACTTGTAAGCGGGTCGCGGGCCGCGTGAGAGTGCGCGCCGTGTCGAAGCACATGCGCAACATCGGTCTGGTCTCGGTCGTGACGATGGGGTCGCGCGTGCTGGGGCTGGGACGCGACATGCTGACGACGGCGGTGTTCGGCGCGTCGGGCCTTAACTCGGCGTTTGTGACGGCGTTCACGTTGCCCAATTTGTTTCGCCGGTTGCTGGGCGAGGGGGCGTTGACGGCGGCGCTGGTGCCTACGTTGCACGAGGAGACCGAGCGCGGGCGGCGCGAGGGCGCGTATGGCTTGCTCAACCAGGTGGCGAGCTGGCTGCTGGTGGTGACGGGCGTGCTGGTGGCGCTGGCGATGGTCGGCATGGCGGCGTTGGCGGGCTCGGGCGACGCGTTGGCGGGGTGGGGTGTGTCGGCCGAGGCGGTGGCGCGGTGGGTGGCGGCCGCGGAGCTGGCGGTGGTGCTGTTTCCGTATCTGGTGCTGGTGTGTCTGGCGGCGGCGTTCAGCGCGACGTTGCAGACCTTCGGGCGGTTTCTGGAGCCGGCGTTGTCGCCGGTGTGGTTGAACCTGGCGATGATCGGCCTGCTGGGCGGCGCGGTCTGGCTGGGCTGGGCGCACGAGGAGCCGGGACGCATGCGGTGGTTGTGCGCGGGCGTGCTGCTGGGCGGATTTTTGCAGATGCTGGTGCCGGCGCTGGCTTTGGCGCGCGAGGGCTGGCGGCCTAGGTTCGACCTGGCGCGCAGCGCGGGCGTGCGGCAGATCGCGCTGCTGATGGGGCCGACGGTGCTGGGCTCGGCGATTTACCTGGTGAACATGGCGGTGTCGCGGGCGTTCGGCCTGTCGATCAACGAGGCGGCGGCCACGGTGCTCAACCTGGCCACGCGCCTGATGGAGCTGCCGATCGGGGTGTTCGCGATCGCGATCTCGACGGTGGTTTTCCCGCAGATCGCGCGGCACGCGGCGCGCGGCGAGTCGGCGGAGCTGGCCGAGGCCTACCGGCGGGGCATGCGGCTGATCCTATTGATCAACGTGCCGGCGGCGGTGGGCATGGCGGTGCTGGCGGGGCCGGTGGTGCGGTTGTTGTTCGAGCGAGGGGCGTTCGCCGAGGGCGACCCGATGATGCCGCCGGTGGTGATGGTGTGCGCGCTGGGGTTGCCGTTTTTGTCGTTCGTCAGCCTGGCGCTGCGGGCGTTCTACGCGCGCAAGGACACCTCGACGCCGGTGCGCGCGGCGGGCTGGAGTTTCGCGGTCAACGTGGCCGCGAGCCTGGCGCTGATGGGGCCGTGGTCGACGGTGGGGCTGGCCTCGGCAGGCACGCTGGCGGTGATCGTGCAGGCGTTTTATTTGCAGCGCCGTCTGACCGCGGTGTGGCCCGAGCTGGCGTTTCGCCATCTGCTGCGGGACCTGTCCAAGGTCCTCGCGGCGAGCGCGGTCATGGGCGCGGCGGTGGCGGCGGCATGGGCCGGCTGGGCCGCGGCGACCGCGGGCGGCACGCTGATGCTGGCCGCCGGGTTGGCGGTGTGCATCGCGCTCGGCGTGGCGGTCTATGCGGCGGCGGCGTGGTTGCTGCGGGTCGAGGGCCGCGACGAGGTCGCGGCCGTGGTGCGACGCCGGCTCGGCGGCGGCTCGGTCAGCCCTTGACGGCGCCGGCGGAGAGGCCGCGCACGAAGAGCTTCATGCAGAACAGGAAGATGACGATCAGCGGGATCGAGGCGATGAAGTAGGCGGCCATGATCTGGCCCCACTGCTTCACGTATTCGCCGTCGAGGTAGATCAGGCCCACGCCGAGGGTGAACAGCTCCTTGTCGCGCAGGACGATCAGGGGCAGCAGGAAGTCGTTCCACTTGCCGAGGAAGGCGAGGATCGAGAGCGTGCCGATGATCGGACCGGACATGGGGATGACCACGTTCATGATTTGCTGGAAGTGGCTGGCACCGTCCATCTCGGCGGCCTCGAAAAGGTCCTTGGGCAGGTCCTCGATGAAGTTGCGCAGCACGAAAATGTTGAACACCTGCGCGCCGGCTATGCCGACGATGATGAGCGCCCAGAGGGTGTTGAGCAGGCTCAGGGACTTCAGCAGCGAGAACAGCGGCACGATGTTGGCCACGCCGGGCAGCAGCATCAGGATGATGAACGCCGACCAGAGCACGCTGCCGAAGGGCATCTTGTAGCGGGCGAAGAAATACGCCGCCATGATCGCAAGGAACAGGCTGACGACGGTGCCGGTCACGGCGACGAAGACGGTGTTGGCGATGTAGGGGCCGATGAGCTTGAGGCCGTAGCCCCAGTTCTCGACGCGGTAGACGCCGAGGTCGAACTGCTTGGTCGCGCCGGTCACCAGCTCGGGGTCGGAGGGCTTGGCCGCGCCGAAGACCTCGGACCAGCCGGCCACGCGGGTTTTGACCTCCTCCGTGCCGTCGGGCAGGCGCAGCGTCTCGGTGACCGAGAACGGCGGGCTCGGAGCCCACGGGTTCTGGATGAAACTCGAATTGTCCTTAAAGCTGACCTGCATCATCATGTAGAGCGGGAACAGCTCGATGAGGATGAAGAACCAGACGACGAGGTGCTTGGGCCAGTCGCGTTGCTTGTAGGAACCGACGGCATCTTTGAGGGCTCCGCTCATTTTTCGACGCGCACGTATTTGTTGTTGATGAAGGTCAGGGCGAGAATGAACACGAACAGGATCATGCCGATGGAGCAGGCGTAGCCGAACTCGCCGGCGATGAACGCGCGGTTATACATCCACAGGCCGGGCACCATGCCGCGGCCGCCGGGGCCGCCGGAGTCGCCGAGCAGCAGCAGTTGCAGGCCGTAGCCCTGCAGCGTGCTGATGATCAACAGCACCAGTGAGAGGCGCACCTGGGTGAGAATGAGCGGCAGCTCGATGTAGAGAAACTTCTTGAACGGACCCACGCCGTCCAGCTCGGCCGCCTCGTAGACTTCCTGGCCGATGGCCTGCAGGCCGGCTAAGTAGATGAGCACGCCGACCGCGCCGATCCACGGGAAGCCCCAGATGAACAGCGCGGGCAGGATCAGCTCGGGTTGCGACAGCCAGCCGATCGGCACGTCGGGCAGGAACACGCCCCAGCCGAAGAACTGGTCGATGTTGACGAGGAGGGACTTCAGCCCGGTGAAATCGAGGACGTTGTTGAGCACGCCGAGGTTGGGATCGAAGAAGAACTTCCAGATGAAGAGCGTCACCAGGCTCGGCACGATCATCGGCACGACCAGCATCGCGCGGTAAAAATAGCCCCAGCGCTCGCTTTTGATGCGGTGGATGAGCACGGCCATGATGATCGAGGGGATCATCTTGAAGAGGTTGAACACGATCAGCACCGACACGGTGATGAACGAGTTCCACAGCACGTCGTCGCCGAAGGCGCGCTTGAAGTTGTCCAGACCGATCAGCTGCTTGGTCTCGCCACCGGCCCAGTCGAAGAAGCTGTGGTAGATTGCGCTGATCGCGGGGAAATACGAAAACGTCAGCACCATCACCAGCGACGGGATCACGAAGAAGTAGAGCTTCCACTCGCGGAGGGCTTTTTGACGACTGATGGGAAAGGCCATTGCGGAACTGGGAACGGAGGGGCGTGAACGAGGAAACGGTGCGGATTGGGGAGGGGGCTGTCCGCGCGGGTTGCCTAACGTGGCGGCGGTTGATTGCCGATGCCAAGCGGAAAGGGGCGCGGCGGACGCCAAAAGTTTCCGGCAACGTTCTCAGGCGAGCCGTGTTTCGGGCAACGCCGCATGTGTGTCTTTTCCCGTTCGCGGATGGCTCGACATCCGACCGGCCGCCCGACCACGCTGGCCGCCACGATGAAGATTTATTTCATGGGCATCGCCGGCACCGCCATGGGCAACGCCGCGCTTCTTGCGCGCTCGGCCGGACATGAGGTCATCGGTGCCGACACCGGCGTCTATCCGCCGATGAGCCACGTGCTCGCTGCCGCCGGCATCGCCTATCGTGAGGGATACGACCCCGAAAAACTCCGCGCGGAGGCGCCCGATCTCGTCGTCATCGGCAACGCCCAGTCCCGCGGCAACGCCGAGGTCGAGTGGCTGCTCAACACCCGCGCGCTGCCGTTCGTCTCGCTGCCCGCGCTGCTGCACGACGTCGTGCTCCGCCGCCGCGACAACATCGTCGTCGCCGGCACCCACGGCAAGACCACCACCACCTCGCTCACCGCCTTCCTCCTGCGCGAGAACGGTCGCGATCCCGGCTTCCTCATCGGCGGCGTGCCCGTCGACCCGCCCGTGGGCAACCACCTCGGCGACCCCGCCGCGCCGTTCGTCATCGAGGGCGACGAATACGACAGCGCCTTCTTCGACAAGCGCAGCAAGTTCATCCACTACGCCCCGCGCATCGCCGTGCTCAACAACCTCGAGTTCGACCACGCCGACATCTTCCGCGACCTCGCCGACGTGCAGCGCACCTTCTCGCACCTTGCCCGCATCGTGCCCGCCAACGGCTGGATCGTGCTCAACGGCGACGACGACAACCTGCGCGCGCTCGGCGTCTTCCCCTGGACGCGCACCGTCCGCGTCGGCACCGGCGCGCACAACGACCTGCGCGTCGCCGACTTCGCCGAGGACGCCGCCGGCACCACCTTCACGCTGCTCTGGCGCGGAGCCGAATGGACCCGCGTGCGCCTGCAAATCCCCGGTCTCTACAACGCCCGCAACGCCGCCATGGCCGCCGCCGCCGCCGCGCTGTCGCTCTTGCCGCGCGAGGCCGACGGCGACCTCGCCGCCTCCGGTCTCGACCTCGCGCCGCTCGCCCGTTTCCGCGGCGTGCGCCGCCGGCAGGAGGTGCGCGCCGCGCGCGAAAACCTCACCGTGATCGAGGACTTCGGCCACCATCCGACCGCCATCGCTGGCGCGCTCGATTCGTTTCGCAACCGCTTCCCGGGCGCGCGCCTGACCGCCGTCTTCGAGCCGCGCAGCAACACCGCCCGCACCAAGGTCCTGCAGCCCGCCTTCACCGAGGCGCTCGCCCACGCCGACGAGGTGTTCGTCGGCGCCGTCAACCGCGCCGACAAGCTCCGCGCCGAGGAGCGCTTCGACGTCGCCGAGGTGCTGGTCGAGCTGGCTGCCCGCGGCGTCGACGCCTCCACCGCCTCGTCCAACGCCGGCCTGCTGGAAAAACTCACCGCGCTGGTCGCCACCGCGCCCGCCACGCCGGAGCGTCCGCGCGTCGTGGTCTTTTTCTCCAACGGCGACTTCGACGGCATCATCGCCAAGTTCGCCGCGCAGGTGTCGGGATGAAGGATCGGCGCGAGGTGGATCTTTAACGCAAAGACGCCAAGGCGCAAAGCTACGCAACGAATACCTGGTTCAGGAGCCCTTGCGACCTTTGCGACTTCGCGTCTTTGCGTTAAAATCCGTCTTCTTTGTCCAGAGCCAACCAACCGTTGGTTATGATTTTCTGAGCGATCCTCCGAAGCCGGCGCCTTTGGCGCTGCAATCACTGATCGCGGCACGAAAAAACCGCGACCTTTGCGGGTCGCGGTTTTTTTGGAGAGTCGGTTTGGGAAGCGTTACTTCTTGGCCTTGGCCGGAGCCTTCTTGGCGGCGGCGTTGACGGCGGCCTTCTTGCGCTTCTCGTAGGCCTCGCGGCGCTTCTTTTTGATGACTTTGTTGTATTGTTTTCCCATGGGAGTGTTCGGAGTTGAAGGGTAGGAATCGCCAACGCGCGCCCGTGAGTCAAGCGTCCGCATTCGCCGGTTCCGGCGACGGCCTCGCGGGCACCAGCGCCTCGATCTCGGTGATCCGGCCGCCCGCGTGCCGCCAGCGGTAGAGCGCGGCCGGCGGGTGTTTGTCGAGCGCCTTGACCAGCGCGCCGTCCACCCGCTTGGGCAGTTCCAGCATCGACAGGCCGGCCGCCTCGCAGCCGAGGAAGCGCGCGTAGGGCTTCATCACGTCGGGCCGGCCGATCAGGCGACCGCCGTCGGGCGGAGGCGGCGAGGCGAGCGGCGCGCGGTCCAGCACGAGAAAACTGTAGGGCAGGCTGCGCAGGTCGACGCCCGCCCGCTGCGCGAAGCGCACCCAGCGCGGATCGGCCGGCAGCGCCGGCGGCGGCGGGGCAAAAAAGTGACACCAATCACGCTCCTGCCCGTCGGCGAACAAACCACAGGGAGCCGCGTGCGGGCAGGGGGCGACCACGTTGAAGTCGCCGCGCAGTCGGTCGCGCAGCGCTGCCAAGTCGCGGCCCACCGCGTGCGTGCCGGGCTCGACCCAGATCACCGCCTCGGCGCGGGCGACCAGCGCCAGCAATTGTTCGCGCTGCTCGGCCGCCAGCTCGTTGAGCACATGGCTGATCACCAGCAGGCCCACCGGTCCGGCGTCGTCCGACGGATCGCTTTCATGAGCGACGTCGAGGCCGGGAAAAGTCTCCGCGGCGCGGCGCGCGGCGAAGGCGCGTGCCGCCGGCGAGTGGTCCCAGAGCCGCAGGCGGTCGAAGGTCGCCGCGCCGCCGAGGGCGGTGATCACGCGCCGGCCGGCCACGCCGCTGCCGCAGCCCCAGTCGAGCACGGAGCGACAACGAGGACGCCACCCGCGGGCGGCCAGCTCGCGCAGCACGGCGTCCCATTTCCAGCCGATGCGCTCCGCGTAGGTGAGGTCGTAGGCGGCGAGGTCGGACTCGTTGCGCCAATAGGGTTCGTCGGCCGGACGTCCGGCGAGAAAACCGGCGCGCAGGCGGTCGAGCGCGTCCCAGTCCAGTGAATCCCAGTCCATGCGGGCGGCCGGTGGCGGCTGGTCTGTATTCAGTCCTTGGTGACGCCCCACTCCTTGCGCAGGAAGGCGAGCACGGAGGGGATGGCCTCGACCATCTCGTCGCGGCACGCCTCGTAGTGGGCGAGGTTGGCGCCGTAGGGGTCGCCGATCTCCTTGTCGGCCTCGCGCGGCATGAACTCGCGCAGCAGGTAAACGTGGGTGAGGGGACGGTCGAAGGCCATCTGCATGACGGCGCGGTGGCTCTCGGTCATGCAGAAGATGATGTCGGCCTTCTGCACGAGCTCGTCGGTCAGCGGCTGGCTGCGGTGGTCGGGCATGTCGATGCCGACCTTCTTGAGCGCGAGGCGCGAGTTCTCGGAAATCTTGTCACCCTTGCGCCCGGCCACGCCGGCGGAGATGACGCGGGCCGACTTGAGCGGCTCGGGCTCGGCGGCGAGCGCGTGACGCAGCAACGCCTCGGCCATGGGGCTGCGGCAGATGTTGGCGGTGCAGACGGTGACGATGAGCTTGGGATCGGCCATTGCGCGGTGCGTGGTTGGGTCGGGGCGGTCGGTTCGGTATGAAAATTAAAAGGTTGGCTTCGCGGGCAAATGGCAACCCTCGGGACGGATTTATCCGGGAGATTTCCCCCGCTACTTTCGTTCAAAAAACTGTCGCGTGCGCCACGCGTTGCGCCATGGAATCGCGTCCATGCGTTTCCCTACCCCGACGCTTGCCCTGCTTTCCATCCCCCTCCTGACCGTCTCGCTGCACGCCCGCATCGGCGAGTCGCAGGACGAGTTTGAACGACGCTTGCTCCAGCCGAACATGGGCAAGTTCGTGCTGCGCGAACGCGGCGCCGATCCGTTTCAAGAGGCCGAGCAGTTGCGGCGGCAGCCGTTTTTCCCGGTGCGTGCGTATTTCCCGGAGAGCCTGCGCGAACGCAAATACTGGAAGTCCGCCGTGCCCAACATGCTCAGCAACGACAACGGCTGGTATGTGCACGTGTTCTACCTCGACGGCCTGTCGGTGATGGAGGCCTACCAGCGCGTCGGCGAGCCGCTCAACGACTTCGAGGTGCGCAACATTCTCGCCGTCAACCAAGGCGAATCCGAGTGGCGCGAGGTGACGATCGAGGCGGTCGACACGGCCATCGGCGGCAATTTTCAACTGGTCGACGACACCCGCCGCGCCCTGCGCAAGGACAACTGGCTCGTGGTGTTCTCGGGCGACTTCGACCGTCGGCTGAAGGCGCGCATCGTCGCCGCCGAGGCGGCCAACGCCGCCAACCAGGTCGAGCGCCGCCAACGCCAGCAGGAGACCGCGCCGGGCAGCACCGCGGGGTTCTGAACCGCAGGGGGTGGCGGGTGGAACGCGTAGTTTTCGTAGGGGCCGCGCTTGCGCGGCCCGTTGAACGTGATCCGTGGCGATCAACGCGCGTCTGCAAAGAGGCGTCGGCGGGCCTCGCGAGCGAGGCCCTTACGTGGGCGTTGCGCCGGGCCGCGGTTACTTGCGGTTGAACTGCTTGGCGCCGATGTCGCGACGGTAGACCTTGGTCGCGCACTGGATCTGCTCGCACAGCGCGTAGGCCGCGTCGGCCGCGCCGCGGAGGGTGGGCGCGACCGCGGTCACGCCGAGCACGCGGCCGCCGGCCGTCACGACGTCGCCGGCGGCGTTGCGGGCGGTGCCGGCGTGCAGCACGTAGGCGCCGGCCGGATTCTGCGCGGGGAAGGTGATGACGTCGCCCTTGGGGTAGGCGTCGGGGTAACCCTTGGCGGCGATGACCACGCAGACCGCGGAGTCGGGGCTGATGTCGAGCGTGGTGCCGGCGAGCTGGCCGCGGGCGGCGTCCCAAAGGATGCGCAGCATGTCGTTCTTCACACGGGGGAGAACGACCTGGGTCTCGGGGTCGCCGAAGCGGGTGTTGTATTCGAGCACGCTCGGGCCGTCGGGCGTGAGCATGATGCCGATGAAGAGCGTGCCGCGGAAGTCGATGCCCTCGTCGGCGATGGCGTTGACGGACGGCGCGACG
>JAUWBF010000130.1 GCA_030601755.1 Verrucomicrobiota bacterium
ATCTGGCGGCGCGCGTGGAACTCCCTCCGCCATCGCAGCGCCAACATGTATACGCTCCTCGGACTCGGCATCGGGGCGGCCTACGTGTTCAGCGTCGTGGCGTTGCTCGCGCCCAACCTCTTCCCGCACGAGATGCGGCACGGCGGCGAGACGGGTCTCTATTTTGAGGCAGCGGCCATCATCACCGTCCTCGCGATCTTCGGCGAATACCTGCAAGAGCGCGCCCGCCGCCGCACCGGACAGGCCGTGAAAGCCTTGCTCGGACTTGCGCCGAAAACCGCACGCCGCGTCATCGATGGGAAAGACGAGGACGTGCCGCTGGATCGCATCCAGGTCGGCGACCTGCTGCGCGTGCGACCGGGTGAAAAGGTGCCGCTCGACGGCGTGCTCATCGAGGGCCGCAGCAACGTCGATGAATCCATGCTCACCGGTGAACCGCTGCCGGTGGAGAAGGCCACCGGCGATCGCGTGATCGGCGCTACGTTCAACCAGACTGGCGGCTTCGTTATGCGCGCCGAAAAGGTCGGCTCCGACACCCTGCTCGCGCAGATCGTGCAACTCGTCGCGCAGGCCCAGCGCAGCCGTGCGCCCATCCAAGCCCTCGCCGACCGCGTATCGTCCTATTTCGTGCCAGGCGTCATCGCCATCGCGGTGCTTACCTTTGCGGCGTGGATGTTCTGGGGGCCGGAACCCCGGCTCGCCTACGCCATAGCCAATGCCGTCGCCGTGCTCATCATCGCCTGCCCGTGCGCGCTCGGCCTGGCCACCCCGATGTCGATCATGGTCGGCGTGGGCCGGGGCGCGCAGCACGGCGTGCTCATCCGCGATGCCGCCGCGCTGCAACGCGCCGAAAAAGTCACCCACCTCGTCACCGACAAAACTGGGACGCTCACGCAGGGACGCCCCGAACTTTCAGGACTGCACGCCGACGCGGCCGTCGGTGAAGAACGTCTGCTGGCGTGGACTGCGGCTCTGGAATCCGGCAGCGAACATCCGCTCGCCCACGCGGTCGTAAAGGCGGCCGAAGCGCGCAAGCTCACCCTCCCGCGCGTCGAGGAATTTGCCTCCGTCACCGGCGCGGGCGTCACCGGACGCATCGACGGCAGGTTCGTGCGCGTCGGCAAGCGTGAGTGGCTCAAAAAAGAAGGAGTCGAGATCCCCGCCGACTTCGAGACGCAGGCCGAACGTCTGCTCGCGGAAGGCGGCACGGTGATCTGGATTTCGTTCGATCAAAAAGCGGCGGGGCTGCTCGCCCTCACCGATTCGATCAAGGCCACTACGCCCGAGGCGATTCGCCAGCTCCACGCGCTGGGCCTCAAAGTCGTCATGCTCACCGGCGACCACCCCACCACCGCCAACGCCGTGGGCAAGAAGCTCGGCATCGACGACGTGCGCGCCCAACTCGCGCCCGAGGACAAGCATCGCATCATCGAGGAACTCCGCCGCTCCGGTGCCGTCGTCGCGATGGCCGGTGACGGTATCAACGACGCCCCCGCGCTCGCCGCCGCCGATGTCGGCATCGCGATGGGCACCGGCACCGACGTAGCCATCGAAAGCGCCGGCATCACCCTCGTGAAAGGCGATCTGCGCGGCATCGTGAGCGCGCTCGTCCTCAGCCGCGCCGTGATGAAGAACATCCGGCAAAATCTCTTCTTCGCCTTTATCTACAACGCGGCCGGCGTGCCGCTGGCGGCGGGCATCCTCTATCCGTTCACCGGGTGGTTGATGAACCCGATGTTTGCCGGTGCGGCGATGGCGCTCAGCAGCGTCTCGGTCATCACCAACGCCCTTCGCCTGCGTCGCACAAAGCTTTGACCGACCTCCTCAGCTCCCGGCGTCGGCACAATCGCAGTCCAAACACGCGCCCTTCGCACAGTCGCCACAAAAATCCTCCAACCGTCGGCGCAGTGTCGCCCGTGCGCGATGCAGCGCCACGCTGGCGGCCCCTCCCGTCATCCCGAGCGACTGGGCAACCTCCGCCACCGCCTCATTGTTCAATTCGACGCGGCGCAACAGCTCGGCATCGCGCGGTTTTAGTTCCGGCAGGAGTCGCTCGAAACAGGCGCAGGCTGATCTTTCGATCTCTTCATCGCGGGAACCGACCTCCGTCATCCAGGCTTCGTCACGGCGCACATTCGCCGAACGACTGCGCACATGGTCGATCATGGCATTGCGCAGCAGGCGATAAAACCAAGCGGTCAGTTTCTCGGCATCGTCCACCTCGCCTGCCGAACGCATCGCCTTCAGCAGTCCGTTTTGCAGCACGTCATCGGCATCGGCTTCGTTGCCCAGACGCGAAACAAGAAACGCGCGAAAGCGGGAACGCTGGGCCAGCAAAGAGTCGAGGGAGCGGACGGGTTCCATGTGGTTATGAAGCAGAAGGCAGCCATCAGATTAGTTCCCGACCCTTGTCTTGCAACCCGCGTGATGGCCTCGCCCGAATTGCTTCGATGTATTTTATTGCTAGATATACAATGAGATAGCCCAGACCCGCCGAAGGTTTTATAAAACGTGAGGGGTTCGGCCGACCTGCGGTGTATTATTGGGAGAAACCACCATGAAAACCCATCCCCAAGATGACGCTCTCCACCAGTTGCTTCGGCACTGGACGGTGGAGCCCCAAGCCAATCCCGGATTCCGGGCGGCCGTCTGGGCTCGGATCGACTCCGCGCGTCGCATGCCCGCGACCTGGAGCGGCTGGCTCCGGCTAAACCTAGTCCGAGTGTCCTATTGCGCAGCGGCCAGCATCGTGTTCGCCGGCACCGGCGGCGGCCTTCTCGCCGCTTCTCAGGCCAACCGCGAACGCGAGCAGCTTATCCAGCGCTACGTCGTCAGCATCGATCCGCACCAGCAGGTCAACGCCCCCCGCTAACCATGAACTACCGCTGGATCACCGCCGGTGCGATCATCGCTCTCGCCCTTTTGGCCGGGGGCGCGTCCTACCTCTGCTTTCACCACACCATGTCGGTGTCGACCGGGCAGAACCACGACTCGCTCATGTGGGTGCGCCACGAGTTCAAACTCTCCGGCGAGAAACTCGCCCAAGTGGAGGCGCTCCACGAGGCCTACGAATCGGTTTGCGCCGAGCACTGCATCGCCATTGCCGAATCCCGCGCGGAACTGAAACGCTTGCAGGACGCCAAGGCCGCGCCCGCCGACATCGAAACCGCCGCTGCCAAAGCCAAGGCCGTTGACGCCCGCTGCATCGCCAGCACCGAGGCCCATATCAAGGAAGTCGCCACCCTGATCGGCGGTGAAGAAGGCCGTCGGTATCTGTCCATCGTGCTGCCACGGGTGCTGATGTTCGACCACTCCGGCCCCGCCTCGCTCGACCTGCATTCCACCACCACTTCCGCGCATGACATCCCAGCCGGAAAATGACCCCGGCGAGGTTACCGACGAGGCGCTCATGGAAGCGCTGCAAAACGGCGACGACCATGCCCTGGCCACGTTGATGCACCGTTGGGAGTTGGGCGTGAAAACCTTTCTTCTCCGCCTCGGCGTGCCCGCCGCCGACGTGGAAGACGTGGCGCAGGAAGCCTTCGTCCGCCTCTATCAAAAACGCGACCGTTACCGTGTCGGTGCCGCCTTCAAACCGTGGTTGCTCACCGTGGCGGGCAACCTTGGCCGCAACCGCCTGCGCTGGCGCTTTCGCCGACGTGAAGACAGCATCGAAGCGATGGACGCCGCCCAGCCCGGAGGCTTCGATCCCGTCGATCCCGCCGCCCGGCCGGCCTCCGATCTGGCGGAAAAAGCGAACCTCGCCCGCGACGTGCGAAACGCGGTCAACGCCCTCCCCGATAATCTACGCCAAGCCGTCCTCTGCGTGGAGTTGGAAGATCTCAGCTACATCGAAGCCGGCCAAGTCATGGGGTGCTCCGCCAAAGCGGTGGAAACGCGTCTCTACCGTGCGCGTGAATTGCTGCGCTCCACGTGCAAAGCCCTGCTGGGGCAAAGTTGAACCCCGACGCGCAAAACAGCGCTCAGGTGATCGAGGCCGACGCCGTAAAATGTCTCACTCGCGCCCCCGCTGCGTTGCGGCAACGGTTTTGGCGGTTGAGTAAGCGAACGCGCGAAAACGAGGTAATGGTCTCGGCGTCCTGCCCGGTTTGGGGGACACGGCCTTTCCCGCGTCCAAGACTTCGCACGGGCCGGTAAGATTAGCTCATGCCGAGCAAACCACGGGACCGCCGTCCGGGACAAGGGGCAGCCCTCTTTTTCCCAGCCTACCACGCCCGGCAAGGTAGTGCGCTGCGCGCCTCCACCACGGCCG
>JAUWBF010000032.1 GCA_030601755.1 Verrucomicrobiota bacterium
CTTCGAATGGATCGAGGCCTTCTACAACCTGCGCCGCCGCCACTCTTCAATCGGCAACCTTTCGCCGATTGACTTCGAAAACCTGAAAAACTGAAAACTATCCCGCTGCGCACCAAGTCCACTTTTCGAGGGCAATCCCACGGGGTGGGGGAGAAGGTGGCCGACTGCGTGTTGCTCTTCGGCGGGGGCAAGCTGGAGGCGTTTCCCGTGGACACGTGGATCATCAAGGTCATGAGCCGCCACTACGGGCTCGACGGCTGGAGCCCGGCGCAGGTGGCCCACTTCGGCCGCGCGCACTTCGGCGCGAGCGCAGGTCTGGCGCAGCAGTTCCTCTTCGCGTGGGAGCGGGCGCAGGGGCGGGGTTGAGGCGTGGTCGCCGTTCGTGGCACAGGCATTCCTGCCTGTGCCACGTGCCGCCGCTACGTTTCACACCCGCTGCATGTGCACCGCGACGGAGAGCTTTTCGGTATGGGTGCCCTTGAAGACGCCACGGGTGGGCGTGCTGTCGAGGTAGTCGCGGCCGGAGGCGACAAACACATGGCGTTCGCCGGCCACGCAGTCGTTGGTCGGGTCGAGCGGCCACCAAAAGCCGCCGGGCAAAAACACCTCGACCCACGCATGGCTCTCACTCGCGCCGATGAGCTTGGGGGCCTTGGCGGCCTCGGAGGCGAGGCGTTGCGTCTCCGTTTCGATGTAGCCGGCCACGTAGCGGCAGGGGATCTCCGCCGAGCGCAGCACCGCGATCATCACCTGCGCGAAGTCCTGGCACACGCCGGCCTTTTGCTGGAGCACGGTGGTCACGGGCGTGTCGATGCGCGTGGAGCCGGGCTTGTAGGCGAGGTTGACCTTGATCCAGTGGTTGAGCCGCAGGAGCGATTCGCCGAGCGGCTGGGCGGGCTTGAAGAGCTTGTTGGCCAGCCGATGCACGGGCTCCGACATGGGGATGGCCGGCGACGGCATCAGGTATTCGAAGAGCTTCAGCCGTTCGCTGCGGTAGATCTGGCGCGCCTCCGAGATGCTGATGTCGAGCGCGGCCGCGGGCGGGGGCACGTCGAACGTCTCCACCTCGGACACGCTTTCGAGCAGCAGCGAGCGGTGGCGATGCACGATCGAGAGCGCCTCCACGGTGTTGCCGAAGTAGTCGGTGTAGGTGTGGATCTTGCCGTCGGGCCGCGACACCAGCTCGCGCGAGATCAGCCGCTGGTGGTTGTCGGTGACCGGCGTCAGCCGCGCCTCCATGAACGACTCCGAGGCCGTGCCGGCGTAAGCGTAGAGCGTGCGATGCCTGATCTGAAAACGCATGGGTCCCCTCGTCGGCGCGTCCTCAACTCCGTCCGGTGCCGGCACGCGGATGCCGGGCAAGGCTGGGGGAACGGAATGAATCGGCTCGCATAAAAGGGCACGCTGAGCGGCGCGACGTTGGCTGGCAATCGGGGAAACGCATCGTCGCGCCACTACGCAAGTCGCATGCCTGCGCGCTGGGTTGACAGGCGTTCGTGTCTCGGCGATTCTGGCCAACCGCCATGGGCACCGACTCCTCCAATCCCTTTGATCCGGTTGATGAAGCCATCCAGGACATCGCCGCCGGCAAGCTCGTGATCGTCACCGACGACGAGGGCCGTGAAAACGAGGGCGACCTCGTCATGGCCGCCTCCAAGGCCACCGCCGAGAACGTCAACATGATGATCCGCCACGCCCGCGGCCTGATCTGCGTGCCCACCACCGGCGCCCAGCTCAAGCGCCTCGGCATCAATCCCATGGTGCAGGAAAACCGCGAGTCGCACCGCACTGCCTTCACCGTCTCGGTCGACGCCACCGACGGCATCACCACCGGCATCAGCGCCTACGACCGCTACAAGACGATCTCGATCCTCGCCAACCCCGACGCCCGTCCCGAGGAGCTCGTGCAGCCCGGCCACATCTTCCCGCTGCGCGCCCGCGACGGCGGCGTGCTCGAGCGTGCCGGCCACACCGAGGCTGCGGTCGACCTTTCCCTGCTCGCCGGCCAGCACCCGAGCGCAGTCATTTGCGAGATCCTCAACGATGACGGCACCATGGCGCGCCTGCCGGAGCTGTTGAAGTTTAAGCAGCAGTTCGGCCTCAAGATGATCTCGATCGCCTCGCTGATCGAGTATCGCCACCGCCGCGAGCGCCTCGTCGAGTGCGTCTGCACGCGCCCCTTCGCCAGCGAGTTCGGCGACTTCCAGCTGCACGTCTTCCGCAGCAAGGTCGACAACCGCCACCACCTCGCCTTCACCCTCGGCGAACTCGGCCCCGAGCCCACCCTCGTGCGCGTGCACAGCGAGAACCTCCTCAGCGACGTCTTTCGCCTGCGCGGCGCCGACGGCCACCTGCAACTGCCCGCCGCCATGCAGGCCATCGCCGCCGCCGGCCGCGGCGTCGTCCTCTACATGGAGCACGCCCAGGGCGGCGCGCAGATCATCAAGGCCCTCGACGACGACCAGCACACCCGCATGTCCTTCCGCGACTACGGCACGGGCGCGCAGATCCTCGTCGCCCTCGGCCTCTCGCGCATCCGCCTGCTGACCAACAAGCCCCGCAAGGTCGTCGGCCTCGACGGCTACGGCCTGGAGATCGTCGAACAAGTCAGCCTGTAAACGGAGAACGGAC
The DNA here is from genome assembly GCA_030601755.1 of Verrucomicrobiota bacterium. Lineage (GTDB taxonomy): Bacteria > Verrucomicrobiota > Verrucomicrobiia > Opitutales > Opitutaceae > JAUWBF01. Next base: position 2,632 of record JAUWBF010000032.1, read on the forward strand.
ATTCCTGTCCGTTCCTTTCGTGGGCGTGCGCGCGCTTGGCTTCGGCACGAGCGGACAGGAATGTCCGTTCTCCGTCTCTTCGCCCGCCCTCCATTCCGCCGCCCCGTGGAAAATGGGTTGCGGCCCCGCGTCGCGGGCGGCACATCTTGCGGTCCTTCTTTGTCATGAGCCTCGACGCGCCCAAGCCCACGGACATCAACGCAGCCGGATTCACCCTCGGCATCGTGGCCGCGCGCTACAATCCCGAGCTCGTCGACGCCCTCGTGGCCCAGGTCGCGGACACCTTTCGCGCCGCCGGCTGCACCGACCTCGCCATTCACCGCGTGCCCGGCTCGCACGAGCTGCCCACCGCCGCGCAGCTCCTGATCGAGTCGCGCCCCTTCGACGCCGTCGTCGCCCTCGGCGTGGTCATCCGCGGCGACACCATCCACTACGAACTCGTCTCCGAGGCCGCCACCAACGGCCTGCTGCGCGTCGCCCTCGACACCCGCGTGCCCGTCATCGCCGGCGTCGTCGCCGTCGAGAACCGCAAGCAGGCCGAGGACCGCTGCACCGGCCCCATCAACCGCGGCGCCGAGTTCGCCCGCGCCGCCCTCGAGATGGCCGCCCTCAAACGCACTCTTCCCAAACACCGATGAGCAAAGCCCTCTTCGCCCAGCGCCGCGACTGCCGCGTCGCCGCCATGCAATATCTCTACGCCTGGAGCATCAACGATCCGGCCAACCTGTCCGACGACCTGCGCGTCTTCTTCGAGGACAACTGCGAGCATCCGCGCGACCACTACGCCTTCGCCGAGGAGCTCATCCAGGGCGTCATCCTCAACCAGTCTGAGGTTGACGGCCGCATCCGCGCGCTCGCCCACAACTGGGAGTTCGACCGCATCGCCAAGATCGACCTCGCCATCCTGCGCCTCGCCATCTTCGAGATGATCCATCGCAAGGACATCCCGCCGGTCGTCTCCATCAACGAGGCCATCGACCTCTCCAAGCAGTTCTCGAATCCCGACTCCAAGCGCTTTATCAACGGCATCCTCGACCGCCTGAAGGACCAGCTCGGCCGCGACGCCCGCAAGACCGAGGCGTGAACGGAACCGGAGTTTTAACGCAAAGGCGCAAAGACGCGGAGGCTCCCAAGTCAATGTTCCCGAAAGCCACACCCTTGCGTCCTTTGCTCCTTGGCGACTTTGCGTTAAAAAAATCCGTGGGGCTATCGCTGGTCGGCGACCGCGTCGAAGGGTCTGAAAACCTTTGCGATCTCCGCGCCTTCGCGTCTTTGCGTTAAGACCCATGTTCGGCCTGTTCAAAAAGTTTAAGGACGGTCTCTCGAAGACCTTCACCGCCATCGGCGACAAGACCCGCGGGCTCTTCGGCGGGCGCAAGATCGACGCCGCCTCGCTCGACGAGCTGGAGGAAGCGCTCTACACCGCCGACTTCGGGGTCGAGACCACCGAGGAAATCCTCGCCGAGATCAAGACCGCCTACCGCAAGGACCCCGAGCTCAAGGGCCGCCGTGCCGCCGAGATCGGCGCCAACGTGCTCACCCGCGTGCTCACCGGCAGCGAGGCCGAGCTCCGCGACGGCCTGCCCGTGCCCGCCGCGCTCCCTGCCGGCGAGACCGGCCCCACCGTCATCATCATGATCGGCGTCAACGGCTCGGGCAAAACGACGACCACCGCCAAGCTCGCCTGGCTGCTCAAGCAGCGCGGCAAGTCCGTGCTGGTGGCCGCCGCCGACACCTTCCGCGCCGCCGCCGTCGAACAGCTCAAGAGCTGGGCCACCCGCCTCGACATCGAGATCGTCGCCAGCCACACCGGCGCCGATTCCGCCGCGCTCGCCTTCGACGCGCTGCAGGCCGCCAAGAGCCGCGGCCACGACTACCTCATCATCGACACCGCCGGCCGCCTGCACACCAAGAGCAACCTCATGGAGGAGCTCGCGAAGATCCGCCGCGTGCTGCAAAAACTCCAGCCCTCGGCCCCGCACCACTCCTGGCTGGTCGTCGACGGCTCGCTCGGCAGCAACTCGATCGAGCAGGCCCGCGTGTTTCACAAAAACTTCGGCCTCACCGGCCTCGTCGTCACCAAGCTCGACGGCACCAGCCGCGGCGGCGCGGTCGTCGGCATCTGGCGCGAACTCAAGCTCCCCATCGCCTACGTCGGCCTCGGCGAACAGCCCGACGACCTGCAACCCTTCGAGGCCGACAACTACGCCCGCGCCGTATTTGGTTTGGAATGACAAGGTGGACCGTGACCTCCGGGCGCGGTCGGCAGGCTGATGGTTTTAGAGTATTTAAAATAAAGTCGTAGCCGTTTTGGGTGGAGCGGCTTGTCCCCAAGACGCTCGTTTGACGTGATGAACGTCTCCCGAACGCGTTGAGGACAACGCGTTCCACCTTCAAACAAAGCGGCTACAGTTTTATTTTAAACGCTCTGGACGGCGCTCGGAGATCGCCGTCCACCCAAAGAGGCTGCGGCATTATTAAAACGCGTGGCGCGGTCCCGTCGCCAATCACTGCCGGGCCGCGTTGAGCGCGGCCCGGTCGTAGACCACGCCCTCCACGAAGCCCTTGTAGGCGCTCTCCTTCACGGTCATCGGCGGGTATTCGCGGCCCGACTCGACGCCCTTGAAGAACACCTCGTATTTGGGGTCGATGCGCTTCTTGATCGGATGCCCGAAGCGGTCGCACTCGCCGGTGTTCACCAGCTCGCCCTGCGTGTAGGTCTTGGTCAGCACCTTGTAATGGAAGTCGGGCTTCTCCGACCGGTCGCAACCGGCGAGGAGCAGGAGTCCGCAGCAGAGCATGATCAGGCGCGCCAACATGCGTAAGTTCTGAACAAAACGTAAAATGGGCGTCAAGCCTTCCGCCAGCCCGCCCAAATGACGTTTGCGCGGGCTTACTTGAACTCCAGCAGCTCGATGTCGAAGACCAGCGTGGCGCGCGGGGGGATCTTGCCGCGGATGCCCTTGGGGCCGTAAGCCAGCCAGTAGGGGATGATCAGCGTGCGTTTTTCGCCCGCGGTCATGTCCATGATGGCAAGATCCCAGCCGGCGATGACCTTGTTTTCGCCGACCACGAAGGTGAAGGGCGCGCCGTGGTCCGCCGAGCTGTCGAAGGGCGCGCCGTCGATGAACGTGCCGGTGTAGTGCACGGTGGCGAGCTGACCGCGGCGGGGCTTGGCCTCGCCGTCGCCCGGGCGGGTGATCACGTAGCGCATGCCGTCCGCGGTCTCGGCGGCGCCCGGCCAGCGGGCGGCGAGGACCGTCAGGTCGTGCGCGGACCACGGACGGGACTGGTCGGCGAGCGCCAGCCGCATGGCCGCGTTGATCGGCTCGCCGGGGTTCTTGCGGGCGAACATGCCGGAGCGCACCACGATGGCGATGGTGGCGAGCACGACGCCGAGCAGGAGCAGATAGAAAAAGCTGCGCATGGATTCGAGGGAGGGACGGAGGCGGAGTTTTAACGCAAAGGCGCGAAGGCGCAAAGGCCGCGGAGAAAATGAAGACGGATAGAACATCGCCAGAGACTCTTGGCGACCTCCGCGCCTTGGCGTCTCTGCGTTAAAATCAGGCTGAACGAACTCGCCTCAGACCGCCGGCAGGAAGCTGCAGATGTATTCGCAGATGCCGTCGGCGACCTCGATGGTGAAGCCGGAGTTGCCCGCGACCTCAAAGAGGGTGCCGGCGGGGTAGGCGGTCGTGGTGGTCTGGCCGTCGAGGGTCACGCGGCAGGCGCCGGCGACGATCTCCATGCGCTCGGGGGCGCCGGTGCCGAAGTGGTAGGAGCCCGGGTAGATGAGGCCGAGGGTCGTCTTTGAGCCGTCGGTGGCGATGAGGGTGTGGCTGACGACCTTGCCGTCGAAGTAGATGTTGGCCTTGGTCAGCGCGGTGACGCCGTTGAACTGGGTCGGGATGGTGGACATGGTGGGTGTGAAAACGAGGGTCCAGCGTGAGCCGCGCGCCGCGCGGGTGTCGATGCGGGAGTTGCGCGGCGGGCAATTGAACTTGGCTGTGGTTTCCTCGCCGGGTAACTTGCACGCCTATGGGAGACATCGCTCAGATCTACGAAGAGGCCCGGCGCGCGGGCATTGATCTGGAGTTGTTGGACAGCAACCTGGCCCTGCCGGTGAAGGAGCGCTGGCGCCTGCACGACGAGGCGGTAAATCTGGCGGAGGCCCTGCGGGGCGGCCTTATCAGTCACAATGCAAAATCTCACCCGACTGCTGGAACGGCTCGCTGAAGCCGGAGTCGATTTTGTTATTGTCGGAGGGTTCGCGGCGGTGACCCACGGGTCATCCTACCTGACTCGCGACGTGGATATCTGCGCGGTGCTGACGCCGCAAAACGTTGCGCGCTTGCGGCAAGCACTGGCCGATTGGAATCCGCGCCACCGCATGACGCCGCAGAAGCTGTCGTTCTTGGATTATCCGGCCGGCGATCAGCCGTTGAAGAACCTGTATTTGGAAACCGATGCCGGGGTGGTCGACATACTGTCCTCGGTCTTGGGCGTGGGTGATTTTGAACGTCTTAAGTCCACGGCCGACCAAGTGGAAGTCGATGGACGCACTTACGCAGTGATGTCACTTCGTGACTTGGTCCAGGCCAAGGAAGCGCTGGGGCGCGAAAAGGATCTGCTTACGGCCAAGGAATTGCGGGCTATCGCCGCCAAGCGGGGCGAACGCTTGTAAAGCCCGACTGAGCTTCACCCGATCAGCTTGCTCAGGCGGGTGCGGTATTTTTGGGAGAGGGCGATGTTGGCCTCCATGCCGCCGGGGATGTTCTGGCTGGTGACGACGGGCAGCGTGTGGCCGCCGGCGACGAGCAGGTCGACGACCTCGAGCATGAGCAGGTTGAGCAACGTGCAGCCGATGAAGGTGGACGTGGGGCCGGCCATCATGCCGGGGGCGACCTCGACGATGGCGTCGCCGGTGACGCCGAGGTTGTCGAGCGTGTGGTCGGCGATGGCGTGGAGGTTTTGGCCGCCGGGGTGCACGGTCTTGGCGGTGGAGCTCATGGCCACGGAGGTGAGGCCGATGACGGTCATGCCCTTCTGTTTGGCGTAGAGCGCGACCTCGATGGGCGAGGCGTTCTTGCCGGAGTTGGAGATGACAATGATGGTCTCGCCGGCCTTCATGCCGTAATGGTGATCGTGGCGTTGGGCGAGGCGGGTGCCGTAGCCGACGACGTTTTCGCTAAAACCGTAGCCGGGGTCGAAGAGGCCGGTGACGGGCATGAGTCCGCCGGCGCGACCGATGATCTCGCGGGCGATCATCTCGGAGTGACCGGAGCCGAAGGTGTGCAGCACGCCGCCGGCGGCGATGGCCTCGGCGATCTTCGGCGCGGCGGCGGCGATGACGGGGGCGTTGATCTCGCGGGCACGCGCCAGCATGGCGTTGGCGGCGTCAAAGTAGCGGTCGGCGGAACGCATAAAATTGAATTTCTTAGTTTCTATGGGTGAGCGGCTAATGCGGTTTGTAACTTATTAAGTGACAAATTCGGCAGGGCGGGGACTTCAGTAGAAGTAGCTGAGGCTGATCGAGCCGAAGACCTGCTCGTCGCGCTGGCCTTCGAATTCCTTGGTGCGGAGGGCCTGGGCGTAGGTGAGCTGCAGGTGGCGGGTGCCGATGGCGATGCCGCCGACGAGGTCGGCGACGAAGGGCTTTTTGTCGATGGAGGGGCTGTGCTCGAAGGTGTTTCCGTCGAGGGTGATGTCGCGGGCCACTGCGCGGCCGTCGACCGAGCCGAAGAGCCAGATGCCGAACCTTTCGCGGCGGCCGGCGTTGGAGTCGCCGGTGGGGCGGATGAGGCTGGTGCCGAAATCGGCGGGCAGGTGGTAACCAAAGCGCACCGAGCCGCCGGCGTTGGCGTAGGTGAAGACGTTGCCGAGCGAGAAGCCGGCGTGGGGGATCAGGTCCGCGCCCCAGCCGGTGCGCGCGCCGTCGGTGGAGAGGCGCCACTTGCGTTCGTAGACGAGGTTGAGGCCGGGCTCGTTCTCGAGCTGGTTGTCCCAGCCCTTTGCTGTATCCACGTTAATGATACGGTGAAAGCCGTTCTGCACCTGCTCGCCCAGGGCCCAGGGGCCGACGACGCCGAGCTGGAGCTCCCAGGTGTCGAGGGTGGCGAGGGCGCGGTCATCACCGGCGGGGCGGTAGGACTGGAACATGACGCCGGCGTAGAGCCACGCGGCGTAGGGGCGGTCGGCGGACTGGGGGGCGGGGTTCTGGGTATCCTCGGGGGTGTAGATGTTTTGGCCGATGGAGAAGCCGATCTTGGGCGCGGCGTCGCGGGGGAGGAGGGGCTCGAGGCGGTTGGCGATCTCGCGGACGGGGGCGGGGACCTCGTCGGCCTCGAAGCCGCGCAGGTCGGTGGTGAGCGCGGTGAGCTTGAAGCCGTTGGTGTAGTTGCGGTCGGTGCCGGCGAAGAACTTGTCGTTCTCGGTGTAGAGCGAGATCGAGCCGAAGCGCAGGCGGGCGTCGTCGGCCGGCGTCATGGGCTCGGCGGCGAGCGCGGCCAAGGGAAGCGCGCCGAGGGCGGCGAGCAGGCGGAGGTGGGGCAGGCTGATTTTCATTGGGCGGATTGCCAGCGACCGTAGATGCCGCAGGGGAGGACCTTGCCGTCGGCCTCGATGGGGATGCCGACCTCGCCGCCGGTGATGGTGCCGGGGTGGTCGGTCATGAGCTCGGTGAGGAGATTGACGACCACGGTGGGTGAGAGGCGGGCGGTGTAGGCGTTGATGAGAAAGAAGACGGGTTTGGGACTGAGCAGCTCGCGGCACTCGCGCAGGAGTTCCCAGAGGTGTTCCTCGAGCTTCCACATCTCGCCGCCGGCGCCGCGGCCGTAGGTGGGCGGATCCATGATGATGGCGTCGTAGGTGCGGCCGCGCTTGATCTCGCGGCGGACGAACTTGAGGCAGTCGTCGACGATGAAGCGGATGGGCGCGTCCTTGAGGCCGGAGAGCGCGGCGTTTTCCTTGCACCACTTGACCATGCCCTCGGCGGCGTCGACGTGGCAGACGGACGCGCCGGCCTTGGCGGCCGCGCAGGTGGCGGCGCCGGTATAGCCGAAGAGGTTGAGCACGTTGACCTCGCGGCCGGCGGCGCGGGCGGCCTTGATGCGTTCGGAGCACCACTCCCAGTTGACGGCCTGCTCGGGGAAGAGGCCGGTGTGCTTGAAGCTGGTGGGGGAGATGCGGAGCTTCAGGCCGAGCGGCTGGTATTGGATGGTCCAGTGCTCGGGCAGGGGACGGCGAAACTCCCAGCGGCCGCCGCCTTTTTCGCTGCGGTGGTAAAAGCCGTCCCAGTCGCGCCAGTCCTTGCCGCCGTGGCGGGGCCAGATGATCTGCGGGTCGGGGCGCACGAGGTTATACTCGCCCCAGCGCTCCTGCTTCATGCCGCGACCGCAGTCGAGCAGGCGGTAGTCCCGCCAGCCGTCGGCGGTGATGAGGGCGGAGCGTTGAATTTCAGCGGTCGACATGAGAGCGATCAAGCAACGCCGCCGGCCGAACCGTGTCCAGCGCCGAACGGGCATGGGATTTTTCCCTCAGGGTTGACTCATGCGCTCGGAGTCAAATGGTGGCGGCAATCATGCGTCTCCCAGACACCTTCAAATCCCTTGTCGCCCTGGCCGCCGTCGGCGCCGCCTCCGTGCTGATCGCCGACACCGTGACGGTCAAAGACGGTTCCAAGCTCGTCGGCACCGTGACCAAGATCGACGCCGGCTCGGTCACACTCGAGACGGCCTACGCGGGCAAGATCACCATCAAGCAGTCCGAGATCGTCAGTCTCGACACCACCGAGCCGATGGTGGTGCGCCTCGCCGGCGGCACGACCATGGCCGGCACGCTGAGCACCACGCCCTCGGGTGACGTGTCCATCCAGGGCGAGGACGGCACCATCACGACCAAGGTCGAGAAGATCGCCACCACCTGGGAGCCGGGCACCACCGATCCGGCCGTGGCCGCGCTCCAGCCGAAGTGGGGCTATCAGGCCTCGGTCGACGTGACGGGCAAGACCGGCAACAGCGAGGAGCTCGGCACCCGCGTCGGTTTCACCGCCACCCGCACCACCTCCAAGGAGACGCTCAAGGTCTACACCGCCTACAACCGCCAGGAGACCAACGGCACGAAGTCCGCCGACCAGTTCAAGCTCGGCTTCGATTACTCCAAGCTCTTCACCGAGCGCGCCTCGTGGTATCTGCGCGACGAGGGCGGCTTCGACCGCGTCAAGGACATCGACTACTACAACGTCGCCGCGACCGGTCTCGGCTACGACTTCATCAAGCGTCCCGTGCAGACGCTCACCGGCCGCGTCGGTCTTGCGCACCGCTTCGAGAACTACGGCAACCCCGCCACCGACGACGTAAACTCCGCCGGTATCGATTTCGCGGTGATCCACGACTACACTTTCTCGAACGCCAAGCTCCACAACGAGCTCGGCCTCATCCCGGCGTTCAACGACTTCGCCAACTACCAGGCGCGCCACGACTCCTACTACGAGATGCCGCTTGGCGCCGGCTTCTGGAAGCTGCGCGTCGGCATAACCAACGACTACATCAGCCAGCCCGGTCCCGGCGTCGAGAAACTCGACACCACCTACTACACCCGCCTGTTGCTGGACTGGCGGTAATCGGCCGACTCGTCACCGATCATCCCTCACCGAAGGCCGGCCTTGCGCCGGCCTTCGTCGTTTTCGCGTTGGCCGCGCCGCGGGTTCGCGACAGGCTGGTGTCACCGTGCCCCGCATCGCCGTTTTCTCCGATACCCACGACCACTTCCCCGCCAACCTGCCCGGGCTCATGCGCGGGGCCGACGAGCTCTGGCACCTTGGCGATGTGTGCGATCCCGACACGCTTGATGACTTCCTCGCGCTGGGCGTGCCTCTGACCGTCGTGCAGGGCAACTGCGACGCCGAGCCCTCCTGGCCGCTGCGCCGCCGGCTGGAGCGCTGCGGTCACGTCTTTCACCTCGAGCACATCCCGCCGCGCCACGCGCCGCCCGGCGCGCGCTTCGTGCTGCACGGCCACACCCACGTGCCGCGCGACGAGACTGATCCGCTCGGCGTGCGCTGGCTCAACCCCGGCTGCATCACCGCCCCGCGCGGCGCCGGCCGCAGCTTTGCCTGGCTCGAACTCGCCGCCGGCGAGGAACCTCGCTGGCAACCGGTGTGGTTGTAGCCCGCGGGCGCGGCCGCACGGTCGCGCCGGGCCGCCGCTGGCTGCGGCGTTGCCTCGCGCGAAGGCATGCGCTGGCATGCCCGTCATGCAAACCCGACTCCGTATCCGTCCGGCCATGACACTCCTCGCGGGCTTCGTCACCACCGCCGCCGCCCTGTTGGCCACGGCGTCGCCCGTCCGCGCCGCGGCCAACGACGAACTGCGCCAATGGTCGACCATCGACGCGTTGCTCAAGGGGCACTACGACGGCGTGGTCACGCTCGGCGAGGCGCGCAGCGCCGGCGACTTCGGCCTTGGCACGCTCGAAGCGCTCGACGGCGAGCTGCTCATCGTCGACGGGCGCGCCTACCAGATCGACTCGACTGGCGCGGTGCGCGAGCCGGCCGACGCGACGCCGCTGCCGTTCGTGGCGGTGACGGGTTTCGAGGCTGATGTCGTCTTCGACGTGCCGGCGGGGCTCGACATGGCCGTGTTGCAGGCGCGCGTGGAGGCCGCGCGCGTGTCGCCCAACTACGTCTATGCCGTGCGTGTGACCGGCGCCTTCGCCTCGGTGAAAACCCGCAGCGTGCCGCGCCAGACCAAGCCCTATCCGCCGCTCGCCGAGGTCGTGAAGACGCAGAGCATTTTTAACTTCGCCGACACGCGCGGCGTGCTCGTCGGCTTTGTGTGCCCGGGCTGGGTGCGCGGGCTCAACGTGCCGGGTCATCACTATCACTACCTGACCGACGCGCGCGACGGGGGCGGGCATGTGCTCGGCCTCGTCACCGGCGAGGGCGTGCGCGTTGAACTCGACCTGACGCCGGACTTCGCGATGCGCCTGCCGGTCAACGCGGACTTCGGCGCGCTCGACCTGACCGAGGACCGCGCCGCCGAGCTGCACGCCGTCGAGTCGGACCGGCGCTGAGTCCGCGAAGGTGGGGCGGCTTGTTCGGATTCGTAGGGGCTTTGCTTGCAAAGCCCGTTGAGCACCGGCTCGCCGGTGGAGCCGTTCTTGCCTATGGCGACAAACGGGCCGAGCGAGCTCGGCCCCTACGTTCAAAGGCATGCGAAAGACCAAACCGGGGCGGGCAGGAATGCCCGCCCTCCTGGCGGCTCAGCCGCGGGCGCGGTCGAGCAGGCCGCGCGCGGCGTGCAGCAGCGCGCTGAGCGCGTAGGGTTTGACCAACGCGGTCTGCGCGTCGGCGGGCAGGGCGGGGAAGGGATTGGCGCCCGAGCTGGAGGTGCACAGCACGCACAGGCCGGGGCGGTCGGCGCGCAGGCGGCGGACCAGCGCCTCGGCGGCGGCGTGGCGGTGGGCGGGGTCGACGATCACCAGGTCGACGGGCAGGGGTTGGCGTTCAATCAACGCGACCGCGGCGGCGGGCGTCTCGACCGGGTGCACGCGGTAGCCGTCGGCGGTGAGGATGCCGGCGAGCATCTTGCGCACGACTTCGTCGGCCTCGATGAGCAGCACGGTCTCGCGGCCCTTGGTCGAGGGCAGCGGCGCGAGCGCGCCGGAGAGCGGGGCGGCCTGGCCGCGCACGCGCGGGAAGCGCAGGGTGAAGGTCGTGCCGGCGCCGAGCGCGCTGCGCACGGCGATGTGGCCGCCGCTCTGCTGCACGATGCCGTAGACCAGCGCGAGGCCGAGGCCGGTGCCGCGGCCCTCGTCCTTGGTGGTGAAGAACGGCTCGAAGAGATGGGCCTGCGTCTCGGTGTCCATGCCGGAGCCGTTGTCGGCGACGGTGAGCTCGACGCAGGCTCCGCGCGGGCCGTCGCCGACGCCGCCGCGCTGCGGGGCGCGTTGCGCGGTGCCGAGGGTGACGGCACCGCCGGGCGCGAGCGCGTCGCGGGCGTTGACCACGAGGTTGACGAGCACCTGTTGGAGCTGGGCCGGGTCGACGCGCAGGTTGGCGTCGCCGGCGGCGAGCCGCAGGTGCAGGTGTTTGTCGGGGCCGAGCAGGCGGCCGAGGATGTCGGCGTTGTCGCGCACGAACTGGTCGAGGCGCACGACCTGCGGCGAGAGGGTCTGGCGGCGGCTGAAGGCCAGCAGGCGGCGCACGAGCGCGGTGGCCTTTTGCCCGGCCTGGTGGATCTCGTGCAGCTGGCGGGCGGCGTGGCGGCGCACGGCGGGCAGGCCGGCCATGATCTCGCAGTAGCCGTTGATGACCGAGAGCAGGTTGTTGAAATCGTGCGCGACGCCGCCGGCGAGCCGGCCCACGGCCTCGAGGCGCTGGGCGTGGAGCAGGTCCTCCTGCAGACGCTGCTTGGCGGTCATGTCGTGGTAGGTGGCCACGAGGTGCGCGGGACGGCCGCGCGCGGCGGGCAGCAGGCCGACGGTCCACGATGCGTAGAGCCGGGAGCCGTCGCTGCGCTTGAGGTGACCTTCGCCGCGCAGCACGGGGTCGCCGGGGCCGGCGGTCTTGAGCCAGCGGCGAAGCTTGGTCGAGGCGTCGCGCTCGACGTGGAGAAACTGGTGCCCGCGGCCCACGAGACTGGCCGCGCCGTGACCGCTCATGGTCTCGAAGGCGGCGTTGGCGTGCACGATGGGCAGGCCGCCGCGGCCGGGCGCGTTGGCCAGCAGGAGCACGCCGTCGCCGAGCGCCTCGAGGGCGGCGGCGAGTTGCTCGACGGAGGGCGGGCGGCGCTTGGGCCGGGCGGTGCGGGCGACGGCGGGCACGGTCAGGGGGCCAGACGTTCGACGTGCCAGGAACCGTCCGCGCCGCGCCGGTAGCGCAGGCGGTCGTGCAAGCGGTTGCGCCGGCCCTGCCAGAACTCGACGCTGTCGGGCACGACGCGGAAGCCGCCCCAGTTGGCGGGCAGCGGCACGACCTGCCCGGCGAACTTTTGCTCATGGGCCTTGAGCGAGTCCTCGAGCACCTTGCGGTCGGCGATGACCGCGCTTTGCGGCGAGGCCCACGCGCCGAGCTGGCTGCCGTGCGGGCGGCTGTGGAAATACGCGTCGCTCTCCTCGCGGGAGATTTTCACGACCTTGCCCTCGACGATCACCTGGCGCTCCATCGGCACCCAGGGGAAGGTCAGCGAGGCGCGCGGGTTGGCGGCGAGTTCGCGGCCCTTGCGGCTGTCGTGGTTGGTGAAAAACGTGAACCCGCGTCCGTCGAGGCCCTTGAGCAACACCACGCGCGAGGACGGCAGGCCGTCGGGGGTGGCCGTGGCGAGCACCATGGCGTTGGGCTCGTTGAGCCTGGCCGCCTCGGCTTCCTGGAACCACCGCTCGAATTGCCGGAACGGGTCCTTGGCGAGGTCCTTTTCGAGGAGCCCGGCGAGCGTGTAGTCTTTGCGAAGGTCGGCCAGTGACATGGTGTGTTTCCCCTAGGTATGGTGGCGGTGGTGCGGGTGTCAAAAAACAACCTTTGGCCAAAGCCGCCGGCGGACAAGCCCGCGCCCGTTTTCCGGCCTCGCCTGCCGCGCCGCCGGCCTGCTTGGCTGGTCGCACCATGACGCCCGCCGACCACATCGACGCCCACGCCGGGGACCTGTTGCAAACGCTGCGCGACCTCGTGCGCGTGCCCACGGTCAACCCGCCGGGTGTCGATTACGACGGCGTCACGCGCCTGCTCGTCGCCGAGCTCAAGCGCGCCGGTCTGCGCGCCCGCCGCGTGCGCGTGCCGGCCGCGCTGGCGGCGAAACACCTGTCGCCAGAGGACCGCCGCCACCCGCGCTACAACGTGCTGGGCTTCCTGCCCGCGAAGGGCGCGAAGAAGACCCTCCACTTCAACGCCCATTACGACGTCGTGCCCGTATCCGGAAACTGGCGACACGACGGCCCGTTCTCCGGCGAGACGGAGCGCGGCTGGATTTACGGACGCGGCACGGCCGACATGAAGGGCTCCATCGCGTCGTTGCTGGCGGCCCTGCGCGCGCTGCGGGCGACCGGCGTAGCGCCGTTGATGAACATCGAGGTGTCCTTCACCGCCGACGAGGAGACCGACTCGGCGCTCGGCGCGGAGTGGGTCGTGAAGAACGCCCCGATCAAGCCCGACTACGCCGTCGTCATGGAGGGCGGCGAGGGCGCCGAGGTCTGTTGCGGCCACAACGGCGTCGTCTGGCTCGAGGTCACCGTGCGCGGCAAGGCCGCCCACGGCAGCCTGCCGCACCTCGGCGTCAACGCCCTCGAAAAAATGTCCGCGCTGGTGATGGCGCTCGAGGAGCACAAGCGCGAGCTGGCCGCGCGCGTGTTCGTCACGCCCGCCGGCGCCGAGATGCGCCCCACGCTCAACCTCGGCGGCGTGTTTTCCTCCGGCGAGGGCGGCAAGATCAACACCGTGCCGGCGCTCGCGCGATTCTCCATCGACCGGCGCGTGCTGCCCGTCGAGACCGCCGCCGCCGCCGAGAAGGAGCTGCGCGCCTTCCTCGCCGCCGCCGCGCGCCGCATCCCCGGCTGCCGCATCACCGTGGCCAAGGTCTCCGAGAACCACCCGTGCTACACGCCGCCCGAGCATCCGTTCTTCGCCGCGATGGCGGAGTGCGTCGGCGCCGTGCGGCGCAAGCCCACGCGTTTCGACGTGTCGCGCGGATTCAACGACATGCACTTCTTCTCACACGTGCTCAAAATCCCCGTGGTCGGCTACGGCCCCGGCGGCGACAACTGCCACGCCGTCGACGAGCGCGCCTCGGTGAAGGAACTGCTCGCGTCGGCGAAGATCTACGCGCGACTGCTGACGACTTTCGCGGGCTGAGCGGGCGTCGGACGCGGTTTGTGTGGGTTGGTTCTGCTTTGATCAGCTGGCCCGCCCGTGTAGGCCGCCTGCTTGCAGGCGCGATGGGGGGTATCGGACGGGGGCGTCGAACGCGCCTGCAAGCAGGCGGCCTACCATCGACCCCAACGTTCGAGAAGCGTGCGTCACGTCAAACGAGCGTCTTGGGGACAAGCCGTCCCGCCCAACATGGCCACGATTTTATTTAAGCCGCATTGGCGTGCCGGTGTCCGCACCGCTACGACGCGCCTTGATCGGCGGCCGCACTCGCATCAGCACCCGCGTTGGCGACCGCCGGTAATATGATCGTGAATACGGTTCCGCGCCCCGCCTCCGACTCCACGGTGATCGAGCCGCCGTGCTTCTTGATGACCGCGTAGACCGTGGCCAGGCCGAGGCCGGTGCCCTTTTCCTTGGTGGTGAAAAACGGCTCCCAGATGCGCGGCAGCACCTCGGCGGGGATGCCCGGGCCGTTGTCGCGGATGGTCACTCGCACCACCGGCCCGTCGAACGGCGTGCCCGAGGCCGCGCCGCCCCAGCCCTGCTGGTTGATCGCGCTCACCTCCAGCGCGCGGCCGGGCGCGTCGCCCATGGCCTGCACGGCGTTGACGCAGAGGTTGGAGATCACCTGATCCATCTGCACGGGGTCGGCCTTCACCGGGAGCAGGTCGGGCGCAAGATCGAGATTGAGCGCGACGTTCGAGTGCACCACCGCGCCCTTCGCCGCCTCCGCCACGAGCGGGCCGATGACCAGCGTGCGCAGTTGCGGCGCCGAGCCGCGGGCGAAGGACAGCAGGTTCTTCGACAACTCCTGCGCGCGCCATGCGGCGGACTCGATGGCCGCGGTGCGCTTGCCCGCGTCGGGCGGCAGCTCGGCGGACTTCATGCGCAGTATGGCGGTGTTGCCCAGGATGATCGTGAGCAGGTTGCCGAAGTCGTGCGCCACGCCGCCGGCCAGCATGCCGAGCGACTCCAGCCGCTGCGCGCGCGCCGCCCGCTCGCGCTCCTCGGCCAAGGCCTTCTCGGCGGCACGGCGCTCGGTGATGTCGGTGAACACCCCGAAGATGCCCACCGGCGCGCCGGACTCGTCGCGGATGATGTCCGCCCGCACGAACGCCGGCACCGTCCGCCCGTCCTTCGTGCGCACCTCCGTCTCGCCGTGCCAGGAGTTGCCCGCGCGGATGCTCGCATGGATCTCCGCCGCGACCTTCAGGTCGGCGAAGAGCACGCCGACCTCCGGCACCGCGTTGAGCTCCTCCACCGTGTAGCCGAACAGCTGCATGTGCGCGCGGTTGTGATAGACCGAGTTGCCCTCGAAGTCGCCGATGCCGATCGCGTCCGAGGCGCTTTCCACCGCCTGGCTGATGCGCGCCAGCGTCAGCGCGGTGTGCTCCAGCTTGCGCCGCGCGCGCCGATGATGCCACGCGCTCCACCCCCACCCGCCCATCAGGAGCGCGGCGATCAGCCAGGGAATTGTTGCGACAAGCGGCGGCATGAGGTGTTTCCTCTACGCAAGGGACGTTCTCCAAATATTCAAAGAGCAATCGCCACGCGTGCCGGCGTCTTTAGCACAAAGCCGCCGCCCGCAGCACAGCGCCGACCGCCCCGGCCATTCGCCCTTGTTTCGTCCGGAGCGGTTCCGCATCGTCCGCCCCATCTTACACCCATGAAAATCAACGCCACCCTCACCCCGGCCAAGCTCCAGAAGAAACTGGACCGCGTGTTCGAGCTCGCGGGCCAGAAGATCACCTCGATCAACAAGTCCTGGGACCCCTCCAAGGGCACGCCCGTCTTCACCATCAAGGGCAAATACACCTCGCGCGGCTGGACCGAGTGGACGCAGGGCTTCCAGTTCGGCATGGCGTTCCTGCAGTTCGACGCCACCGGCGACGAGTCCTTCCTCGCGCTCGGCCGCGAGAAGACCCTCAAGCACATGGCCTCGCACGTCTCGCATGTCGGCGTGCACGACCACGGCTTCAATAACGTCTCCACCTACGGCAATCTCCGCCGCCTGATGCTCGAGGGACGCATCCCCTACAACCAGGACGAGATGAACTACGCCGAGCTCGCCCTCAAGGTCTCCGGCGCCGTGCAGGCCGCCCGCCACGCCACCACCAACCAGACCGCCCCCTGGTCGCCCGTGAAGGGCTCGCCCGGCGTCGTGCCCTCCGGCTACGTCTACTCCTTCAACGGCCCGCAGTCCCTCTTCGCCGACACCATCCGCTCCATGCGCGCCCTCGTCGTCGCGCACCAACTCGGTCACGTGCTCATGGGTGAGGGCGACAAGCCCATCAATCTCCTCCACCGCGCCGTCGAGCACGCCGCCACCACCGCCCGCTACAACGTCTTCTTCGGTCAGGGCCGCGACAGCTACGACGTGCGCGGCCGCGTCGCCCACGAGTCCGTCTTCAACCGCAACGACGGCCAGTTCCGCTGCCCCTCCTCGCAGCAAGGCTACTCGCCCTTCACCACCTGGACCCGCGGCGCCGCCTGGATCATCTGCGGCTACGCCGAGCAGCTCGAGTTCCTCGACACCGTCAAGGGCCGTGACCTCGACGCCGTCGGTGGCCGCCGCGCCGTCACCAACCTCCTCCTCGAGACCGCCCGCGCCACCGCCGACTACTACATCGACGGCTACACCGCGCTCGACGGCATCCCCTACTGGGACAGCGCCGCGCTCAACTGGGCCGCCATGGGCGACATCACCAAGAAGCCCGCCGATCCCTTCAACGCCTACGAGCCCGTCGACAGCTCCGCCGCCGCCATCACCGCGCAAGGCCTCATCCGCCTCGGCCTCTGGCTGCAAAACAACGGCGACGCCAAGGCCGGCAAACGCTACTACCAAGCCGGCCTCACCGTCGCCGAGTCGCTCTTCTCCGACACCTACCTGTCGGCCGATCCCAAGCACCAGGGCCTGCTCCTGCACAGCGTTTACCACCGCCCCAACGGCTGGGACCACATCCCGAAGGGGCAAAAAGTCCCCTGCGGCGAGGCCTGCATGTGGGGCGACTACCACGCCATGGAACTCGCGCTCCTCATCAAGCGCATCGGCGAAAAGAGCTACCTCACGTTCTTCTAAAAAACGCCGCTTCGTGGCACAGGCATGGCCGACTGTCGGGCTGCGCCCTCGAAACCTGCCTGTGCGCTCGGCGTCAAAGTCCGTTCCCCTCCTTCAACCAATCCCGCCTCCGTCGAGGCGGGATTTTTTGCGACGTGGTGGACGCCTCTTGCCCGTGCTCCGCGTCCCCGCCTCGCCATGAGAAGGCGCGCCGTTCAGCGACCGGCTTCGCGCCGGTAGGTATAACTCTCCCGCCCGGTCAACGGCTCGGAGCGATGGATCTCCTGGCCGTTCTCCGTCAGCACCAAGCGACCTTTGAAATCCGTCGGCAGTCCGGTGAGCGTGAACTCCACGATATGCTGCCCCCGTAGCACTCCGGAATAGTATTTTGGCGTCTCCACCAGCTCCACGCCGCTGGCATTGAACTTGATGACGATCTTCCAATCACCGCGCGGAAAATCTTCCGCAAAGGTGAAGCCCAGTTGTCGGTCGGGCGGCCCCTTCCATCCTAGGTCCGTGGTGCGTCGGCCTGCCAGCAGATAACCTCCGCCCGCCTGCACATAGGGAATCGTCGCCTCCACGCTCGCACGCCCTTGCCGGCTGGCTACGCGGATCACGCCCAGTGGCTTGGCGCTCAGTTCGATCTTACGCCCGTTGTAGACATTGGGGCGGCTGATATCCACGATGTCGGGCAGTCGATCAACGCTGACCGTCGCCTCACCCTCCGCTGGTATCAACCCCGCCAGCCCCGCATGGGCCGCTTGCCGGTCCTCCAAAGAAAGCCCTTCGGTGTGCGTGAGCGCGACCAGTCCGTCCACGTCGGAGGCCTTGATCGCCCGATCCACCGCCGCCGCCAGCTCCTGCGGAGTCGACGGGATCGGCGTCCCGCAGGCCACGCCCGCCATCCAGACCATGCTCGTGAAGGTGAACCATAATAAGCGCGTCATACGGCCATGACGTCCAAGCGACCGCCTTTGTGTCAAACCCGGTCGCATATCACTCCGCCTCGCCCAGTCGCTCGGTCAACGCCGCCTCGTCGATCACCGTGATCCCGCGTTCGCGGGCCGACGCCAGCTTCGCGCCCGCGTCCTCGCCGGCCACGACCAGTGTCGTGCGTTTGGTCAGGTTGGAATCGACCCGCGCGCCCGCCGCCTCCAGCCGCCGCGTCGCCTCGGTGCGCGTCCAACGCTGTAACCGTCCCGTCAATACAACCGTCTCGCCGGCGAACGCGCCCGCGTTCGCTGTCGCCTCTCCTTTCGCGGTGCCGACGCCGAACTTCGCCAGCGCCGCCAGCTCGACGCGCACCGCCGGCTTCGCCAGGTGCTCGGCCACCGCGTCCGCGACGCCTTCGTCCAGGCCCGCCGCGGCCAACGCCGCGCGATCGGCCGACAACAACGCGGCCCAGTCCGGCGCCGCCTTGGCCAGCGCTTCCGCCCGACCCGCGCCCACGCCGGGCAAACCCAATCCGCCCAGCACCGCCGGCCACGGCGCGCTCCGGCTCGCCGCGATGGACGCCAGCAGCTTGTCCGCCGAACGCTCGCCGATACCCGGCAACGCCAGCAGGTCGGCGCGTTCCAGCCGGTAAAGCTCCGCCAGCCCGCGCACCTTGCCGCTCTCCACCAGCGCCGCGATGGTCGCCGGACCCAGCCCCGTGATATCCACGCCGTTTTTCGACGCGAACCACTCCACGCGCCGCGCCAGCACCGCGGGACACGCGTCGTTCACGCAACGCAGCAGTCCGACGCGTCCCCCGCCTCCCGCCTCGTCCGCCTCCGCCGCCACCTGCCCGCCGCAGGCCGGACACACTTCCGGCGGCATCCACGGTGCCGCGTTCGCCGCACGCCGCGAACGGTCCACGCCCACGATGGCCGGGATGATCTCGCCGGCTTTTTCCACCCAGACCGTGTCGCCGATCCGCAGGTCGAGCGCGACGATCTCGGCCGGGTTGTGCAACGTCGCCCGCGCCACCCTCGAACCGTCCAGCGTGATCGGTTCCAGTTCAGCCACCGGCGTCAGCACGCCCGTGCGGCCCGCCTGCCACGTGATGCCGACCAGCCGCGTCGCCGCCCGTTCGGCGGGGAATTTGCGCGCGATGGCCCAACGCGGCGTGGCCGGCCCGGTTCCCAGCCGTTCCTGATCGGCGGTCAGCTCCAGCTTCACGACCACGCCGTCGGTCGGAAAACCCAACCGCGCGCGTTCGTCGCGCAACGCATCGACCGCCGTCCGCAGTTCCGTCCAGCCCTCGCCGGTGCGCGCCCCCTCCACCACCGACAGACCCCACGCGCGCAGCATCCCGGCGAAATCGCCCAGCGACGCCGGCCGCGCCGACGCCGGTTCGACCGCGCCCCAGGCGTAGCAGACCAGGGACAGCCGCCGTCCCGCGTTGGTCGCCGGATCGAGCGCCTTCACGCTGCCCGCCGCCAGATTACGCGGATGCGCAAAGACCGGCTCGCCCGCCGCCTCGCGCTCACGGTTGAGCCGAGCGAACTCCTCCAGCCCGAGGTAAATCTCGCCGCGGATCTCGATCAACGCCGGCGCTTCGTGCTCGATCGCGAGCACTTCCGGCGGGGCGCACAACGCGCGCACGTTAGCCGTGATGTCGTCCCCCTCCTCACCGTCGCCGCGCGTGACCGCGCGCGCCAGCCGGCCGTGTTCGTAAACCAAACTCACCGCGATGCCGTCGAACTTCGGCTCGACCCGCCAGGCGATCTCGTCGCGTCCGAGGGTGCCGCTCGCCCGCGCATAAAACGCCGACAGCTCCGCGTCCGAATATGCTTTGTCCAAGCTCAGCATCGGCGCTCCGTGCCGCCGCTTGGCAAAACCCTCCGCGCGGTCGTCGCCGATCTTTTCGCCGGCCACGCCGCCCGCCGCGCCACCGTCACCCATGCCCTCCGTGCCGCCGCCACCCCTGTCGCCAAAATCCGGATACGCCTGTTCGAGCCGTCGCAGCTCGGCCTTGAGCGCGTCGTAGGCCGCGTCGCTGATCTCCGGCGCGTTTTTGCGGTAATACAGCTCGTCGTGGTGGGCGATCTCCCGCCGCAGTTCGAGGATGCGCGCGTGGTCCGTCGGACTGGCGGCGAGGGCACCGCTCAAGAACAGCACGAGCGTCACGATCATCAGCCATGGTGGTGTTCGCGTGTGTTTCCGCATGGACAAGGCTGTTGCATAAATCCGGCCAAACGGCGCCCGCGTTTCCTCTTTCCGCCGCCACGCCCATGCCCGCCCTGCGCGCCTTCCCGCGACAACCCAAGGTCCAGGTCTCCATGTCGGCAAAGAGTAACCTATTGGGTTACTCTTGGGCGTTTTTCAGAGGTGAGGCGGTGGCCTAAAGAGTAACCCAATAGGTTACTCTTTGCCGGAGGCGGCGGGGCGTGGGTGGGGCTGGCGGGGAGTGCGGGGCGGGGTTTTTTGCACTTTCGGCGAGGGGCGATGGGTGGCAGGGTGGGGGTTCCATGTCCGTGCCGCTGCTTTACGAGTCCCACTGCCACACGCCTCTCTGCAAACATGCCGTCGGCACGCCCGACGAGTATGCGACCATGGCGGGGTTGCGCGGGTTCAAGGGCATCATCTTCACCTGCCACTGCCCGCTGCCGGGCGGGTTCGCGGCTGACGTGCGCATGGCACCGGAGGAGTTCGACGCCTACGCGGAGATGATCGCGGCCACGCGCGCGCGGTTCGCGGGGCGCGTCGACGTGCGGCTTGGGTTGGAGAGCGACTTTTATCCGGGCGTCGAGTCGTGGCTGGAGGAACTGCACGCGCGGCATCCGCTCAACCACGTGCTGGGCTCGGTGCATTACCAGATGCAGGACTACCGGCTGCGGTTTCAGCGGGGCGACGCGTTCGACTACCAGCAACTTTACTTCGAGCACCTCGCGCTGTCGGCCGAGAGCGGGCTCTACGACACGCTGGCGCATCCGGACCTCATCAAGAACGACTCGCCGCGCGAGTGGGATTTTGAACGCATCCGTCCGCACATCGAGCGCGCGCTGGACCGCATCGCGGCGACCGGCGTGTCGATGGAACTCAACACGAGCGGTCTGCTCAAGGCGCTGCCCGAGATGAACCCGAGCCGCGACATGCTGGCGTTGATGAAGGCGCGCGACATCCCGGTGGTGATCGGGGCGGACGCGCACCGGCCCGAGCGCGTGGGCGACCGTTACGGCGAGGCGCTCGAGACGCTCGCCGACATTGGCTACACGGAGGTCGGCTATTTCCTGGAGCGCAAACGCCACAACGTCGCCATCGCCGACGCGCTGGCGTCGTTGAAGCGCGCGCCGTTGTGATCGTTGGGCTGCCGGCGGCTACCGGGCGGGCGGGTTGGCCGGTCAGCCTGGCGCCGGTTGCAAACCGGCGCTCCTTGGGGCCGGCTCAGCGCACGGTGCGCAGCTGGATGCTGTCGACGAGGCGGTCGTGCGAGAGGATGTCGGTGACGACGATGAGCTTGTCGCCGATCTTCACCTCGCCGAGGTCGACGAGCAGGGAGATGGCCTTCGAAATGGTGTCGTTGGGATCGGACTCCAGCTCCATCAGGAGCGGGATGACCGAGCGCAGCAGGCGCATCTGGCGGAGGGTGGTCACCGAGTTGGTGATGGCGAAGATGGGCGCGCGGGTGGGGCGCATGGCGGCGAGGCCCTGCGCCATGAAGCCCTGGCGGGTGAAGGTGAGCAGCTTGGAGCCCTCCATCTCGTGCGCGAGGTGCACGGCGGAGCGGAGCAGGTTGTGCTTGTCGCCGGTGAGCAGGTCGGGGTCGGCGAGATCGAACGGGCCCTCGCTCTCGATGCGGCGGGAGATCTTGTCGAAGATGGCGACGCACTCGAGGGGGTATTTTCCGACGGTGGTCTCGCCGGAGAGCATGACGCAGTCGGCCTTCTCGTAGACGGCGTTGGCGACGTCGGTGATCTCGGCGCGGGTGGGCATGGGCGAGCTGATCATCGACTCGAGCATGTGGGTGGCGATGATCACGGGCTTGCCGTGGTGGAAGCAGCTCTTGACGGCGCGGCGCTGGATGACGGGCAGGTCCTCGAAGGGGCACTCGATGCCGAGGTCGCCGCGGGCGACCATGAGCGAGTCGCACGCGTCGATGATCTCGTCGAGGTTCTCGATGGCGGACTGGTCCTCGATCTTGGCGATGATCTTGGCCTTGGAATTATTGGCCCGGAGAAACTCGCGGAGGGTCTCGATGTCGGCGGCCGCGCGCACGAAGGAAAGGGCGACGAAGTCGATGCCTTCCTCGATGCCGACGAGGGTGTCGCCGCGGTCCTTCTCGGTGAAGGAGGGCAGGTTGACCTTCACGCCGGGGAGGTTGATGTGGCGGCGCGAGGTGAGCTGGCCGGCAGTGAGGACCTTGCAGCGGATGCGGGCGTTTTTCTTGTCGAGCACCTCGAAGCGCATGAGGCCGCTGTCGACCAGCACGATGTCGCCGACGTGGATGTCGTTGATGAGGTCCTGGTAGTTGACGTTGACCGAGCGGACTTCCTCGCCGCCGTCCTTGTCGCCGGGCTTGACGGTGAAGTCGAAGGTCTCGCCCTCCTTCAGCTCGATGGGGGCCTCGACGTCGCCGGTGCGGATCTCGGGTCCCTTGATGTCCATCATGATGGCGACCTCGCGGCCGATCCGGGCGGAGACGGCGCGGATGCGGCGGATGATCATGCGGGTCCACTCGTGGTTGGCGTGCGCCATGTTGAGGCGGGCGACGTCGGCCCCGCCGGAGATGATTTTCTCCAGCATGGCCTCCTCCATGGTGGCCGGTCCGAGGGTGAAGACGATCTTGGTGCGACGGAAGTGGTCGATGGACGTTTGCATGCA
The DNA here is from genome assembly GCA_030601755.1 of Verrucomicrobiota bacterium. GTDB lineage: Bacteria > Verrucomicrobiota > Verrucomicrobiia > Opitutales > Opitutaceae > JAUWBF01. The sequence continues at coordinate 25,356 of JAUWBF010000032.1, forward strand.
GGGTCCGACACTGCGCGAAGCATGCCAACCGGCAAGCGCCCGATTAGACAAATTCACGTGACGATGCGTGGCGCTAATGGGGCGCTTAAGCCAAGTCGATGAACGGCGTGCGTCCGCCCGGCGCCACGATGGAAAACAGGCAGCCGACGCGCCGGCGCAGGTTGGCGAGCGCGGCCTCCACGGCGTCGAGGCTGTTGCAATCGCGGCTCAGGTGGGTGAGCAGCACGTGCCGCCAGCGGGGGCTGGCCACGGCCTCGAGCAGCTCGCGCATGCCGTCGTTGGAGAGGTGTCCGTGGCGGCCGGCGATGCGCTGCTTGGTGGACCAGGGGCGCTTGAGGTCGGCCTCGAGCAGGCGCGGGCAGTGGTTGGCCTCGATGGCCACGGCGTCGACCTCGCGGATGCGGTCGTGCACGTGGTGCGGCACGTGGCCGAGGTCGGTCAGCCAGGCGATGCTGCGGCGCGGCGTGAACAGGTCGCCGTCGCCCGCCGCGAAGACGTAGCCGACCGGGTCCTGCGCGTCGTGCGGCAGGGAAAAGGTGTCGATCTCCAGATCGCGAAAACGAAACCGCGCGCCCGTCTCGAAGCGCTGCCAGTCGGGCGTGTGGCTGAGCTTGGCCTGCACCGCGCGCGCGGTGGCGTGGTTGGCGAAGACCTTGATGTGGGGAAACTTTTTCAGGCCCTCGACGCCCGCCACGTGGTCGCCGTGTTCGTGGGTGATGAACACCGCGTCGACCTTGGCGAGGTCCTCGCCCGCCTCGTGCACGAGCTGCCGGAGCTTGCGCCCCGAAAAGCCCGCGTCGATGAGCACGCGCGCGCCGGCCGTGCACAGCAGGGCGCTGTTGCCCTCGCTGCCGCTGCCCAGAATACAAAAACGCATCGCCATGGGGCCGGTTTCTAGGGGCCCTGTGCGGCAGCACAAACCGAAAGCCGCGCCAGGTCCGTTCAGGCCTTCGATGGTCGCGGGAAAAACTTGGCAAACCGTATGCTGATCAGGTGCGTGCAACTGATCACACCTATGAGCCTCCTGAATCTTCAGCGTCTGGTGCTCAACGTCTCCGACCCCGAGGCCGCGGCCAATTGGTATCGCCAACACCTTGGATTGAAAGACTCCGAGCCCGCCTGCGCGGACGGTCGCTCGGTGTGCTTGGCCGGCCGCTCGCGGGTGGCCCTCGTCGACCTCTGGCCGGAAGCCCCGGAGCACGGTGCCCGCCAGCAGTTTCGCCGTGGTTTTCAGCAACGCCTCACCGTCTACGCGGACAATCCCATGCACGACGTCTTCCGCCTGCTCTCGGTCGGCGCCAAGGACCTGCGCAAGTCTGACGAGGGGCTCCTGCTGACAGATCCGTTTGGTCTCGAGTTGCTTGTCGTCCGCGATCCCGTGGCCAGCGCGGCCTGAGTCGTCTGCGCGCGTAGGGGCCGAGCAAGCTCGGCCCGTCACCGTGCTCCGGTGGGTGAACGTCTTTTCGCGTGACAACGCTCGACGGGCCGCGCGAGCGCGGCCCCTACGGTTGGGCCGCCCGCCGGCGGCGCAAACCCCGCGCCGGCGTTGACCAGCGGCGGGTTTTCCCCTCTGTTGGCCCCTCATGCCGAAAAAGTCCGTCAAGTCGAAGTCCGCCGCCAAGCCCGTGGTCCGTCCCCTCAAGGGCACGGTCTACATCACGCGCCAGGTGCACTTCAACTCGGCCCACCGGCTCCACAACCCGACCAAGAGCCAGAAGTGGAACGTCGAGCACTACGGCCTCTGCACCAACCCGCACTGGCACGGGCACAACTACGTGCTCGAGGTCACCCTCGCCGGCGAACCCGACCCCGAGACCGGCTATATCATGGACCTCGGCGCGCTCAAAAAACTCCTCCACGAGCACATCGTGGACAAGTGCGACCACCACAACCTCAACGACGAGGTCGACTTCCTCCGCGGCGTCATCCCCTCCACCGAAAACCTCGTCATCGCCTTCTGGAACGAACTCGCGCCGCACATCCCCGCCGGCCGCCTCCACTGCGTGAAACTCTTCGAGACTCCGCGCAACTTCGCCGCCTACTACGGCCCCGACGCCGCCCCGCCCGCCGTCTGACCCGCCTTACATCACCATCAATTTGGACGGACACGCATCCGTCCACCCGCCGCCGGACGTTGTTATCGTCACCCAACTTGCCGGCGGCCGCGAAAACCAAAAAAAACGACATGTCCAAGTCCGTCTCCAAAGCCGCCGCCTCCGCGAAACCCGCGGTCGCGCCCACCGCCGCCAAGGCCTCCCGCGCGAAGCCCGCCGCGAAGAAAACGCGGTCGCCCGCGGCCCCCGCCGCCATCGCCGTCGCGCCAACCGCATCCGCCGCGCGGCGAGCCATGTATCTGCACCGATCCGGCGGCGCCGCGCCTCGCCTCGCCCGCGCGCCCTACGACGCCGCCTTCCGGCCCGACGCCGCCTACCACGCCGCGCTGCCCGACATGATGCGCGCCGAGGACGCCATCCAGGGGGCGCCCGTCGCCATCCAGCAGGTCGGCGTCTCCAACTTCAAACTGCCGCTCAAGTTCCGCGACCGCTCCGGTCGTATCCACACGCTGGAGGCATCGGTCGACGGCACCGTGTCGCTCGACGCCAGCCTCAAGGGCATCAACATGAGCCGCATCGTTCGCTCCTTCTACGAGCACCAGGACGACGTCTTCACCCTCGATCTGCTCAAGCGTATCCTGCAAAAATATCGCAAGCAGGTCGTCGCCCTCGACGCGCGCCTGAAGCTCTCCTTCAGCTACCCCATGCTGCAGACCGCGCTGCGCAGCGGCCTCTCCGGCTGGCAGTATTACCAGGTCGCCTACGAAGGCGTGGTCGGCGCCGACGGCGTTTTTCGCAAGTTCATCGAGTTCGACTTCGTGTATTCGTCCGCCTGCCCGTGCAGCGCCGAACTCTCCGAGCACGCCCGCGACGTGCGAGGCGTTTACTCCATCCCGCACAACCAGCGTTCCGTCGCCCGCGTGCGCGTCGAGGTCGCCGCCGGCGCCCGCCTCGGTCCCGAGGATCTGCAAAAACACTGCCTCGCCGCGCTCAAGACCGAGACCCAGGTCATGGTGAAGCGCGAGGACGAGCAGGCCTTCGCCGAGCTCAACGGCGCGCACATCAAGTTCGTCGAGGACGCCGCCCGGCTCGTTTACCGCGAGCTCGCGTCTGACAAACGCATCGCCGACTTCCAGGTCGCCTGCGCCCACCTCGAGTCGCTCCACTCGCACGACGCCGTCAGCGTCATCTGCAAGGGCGTCCCGGGCGGCATGAAGGCCGACTTCGCCGACTTCCGCTCCCTCGTCCGCTGATTTTTCAGCACGCGGACGGGTTTGTTTTAACGCAAAGACGCGAAGGCGCAAAGAGACGCAAAGTCAGAAAGTTAGGGCCGCGGGGTTGCGACTGTAAATAGTAGCGCAGGCTTCCAGCCTGCCATCGTTTAAAACGGCAGGCAGGATGCCTGCGCTACACCAACCTTTGCGAACTTTGCGTCTCTGCGCCTTTGCGTTAAAACTCCGACTTCCTTTAGCCTCATCCCATGCCTTCCGCTCCAAAACGCCCTGTCATTCTGATCACCGGTGCCTCGCAGGGCATTGGCGCGGCCATCGCCAAGGTCTTCGCCAAGGAGATTCCCGCTGCCCGCCTCGCGCTCGTCGCGCGCAATGCCGCCAACCTCGCGAAGGTCGCCAAGGCTTGCGAGAAGCTCGGCGCCACCGCCGCGACCTTTCCGTGTGACGTCACCGACGCCGACGAGGTCGCCCGCCTCGCCGCCGCGGTCGAGGTGCGCTTCGGCCGCGTCGACACGCTGATCAACAACGCCGGCGTATTCGCGCCTGCGCCTTTCCTCGAGACCAGCATCGAGCAGTTTGACTCCATCGTTTCGGCCAACCTCCGCAGCGCCTTCCTGCTCACGAAGGCCTTCCTGCCGGCGATGGTGGCGCGCAAGTCCGGCGACGTGTTCTTCATGAGCTCGATCGCCGGGCTCGACGCCTACCCGCAGAGCAGCGCTTACTGCGCGGCCAAGTTCGGCGTCACTGGTCTGGCCAAGGTCGTCCGTGCCGAGACCCGCGACACCGGCGTGCGCGTGTGCACGGTGTGCCCGGGCGCGACCTGGTCGCCCTCGTGGTCATCGAGCGGCGTGGAGCCCGAGCGCATCATGCCGGCCGAGGACATTGCCCGCGCCTTCCTCGACATCTACCGCCTCGGCCGCAACACCGTCGTCGAGGAGATCGTCCTCCGCCCCCAGCTCGGGGACCTCTGAGGTTTTTTCGGAAGGGTGCCCACGAAAGGCACGAAAAGGCACTAAACGTTTCGGAAGCTGTAGCGTTGGCCGTCCCCGGCCAATTTCCGGGCTGCCGATCTCGTGGGCTGCCTGCTTGCAGGCGCGATGGATTCAGACGCCATCCGCGGGTTTGACACTGACGGACAATTGTCCGACGGTGTGCGCATGGTCTCCTTTATCTCCATGCGCGAACTGTCGAAACAGCCGGGGCAGGTTTTGAAACAGGTCAGGACCAAGGGACCGCAGGTCATCACGCAAAACGGCACGCCCGCCGCCTACCTGATTCCCGCCAGCGGGCAGGGGATCGAGGCCGATCTGGATGCCGTGCGCCGGCTGCTCCTCGGGCGTGCGCTGGACGCCGCGCAGGCCGAGGCCGCGCGCAGCGGCGCATCTGAGCTGACCGAGGTCGAGATCGCTGCCGAGATCGCCGCCGCCCGGGGTGATCGCCGTAAGCGCAAGTCGACCAAGACCGCCCGCAAATGAGGCCGGTTTGGGTGCTGGATACCAACGTGGTCGTGTCCGCCGCGTTGACCGCCGGAGGCACTTGTGACCAAGTGATGCGTGCCGCCATTGAGGGGCGGGTGGTCTTGGCGTGGAGTGCGCCTATGCTGGCCGAATACCGTGAGGTCTTGCTTCGGCCCAAGTTCAAGTTCAGCCCGTCGACGGTCGCCGCGCTGTTATCTGCCTTCGACGCAGCGCATCAGGTCCCCGTGGGCGCTGCGCCCGAGCTGCCCGACCCCGACGACGAAGTTTTTCTGGCAGCCGCCTTGGGCACGCCCGATCGGATACTAGTCACCGGCAACGCCGCGCATTTCCCCGCCAAGCTCTGTCGTCCCGCCAAAATTCTTACGCCCGCCGCAGCGCTCAAGCTGCTGTAGGCCTGCGGCGTCGCCCTGAACCCGCCGCGAACTCCGCGGAACTATAAACACGTCAGCGGCTTGTAACGCTCGCGGCGTTGCATTTGCCGGCGCGGGTCTCTACGGCTTCGCGCCGACATGATCATCACCCTGGTTATCCTCGGCGTGGCGGCGTTCATCGCGTTCGCCCTCTACAACAGCCTCGTCGGAAAAAAGAACCGCGTCGAAAACGCCTTCGCGTCCATCGACGTGTATTTGAAAAAACGCTACGACCTCATCCCCAACCTCGTCGCCTCGGTGAAGCAATACATGCAGCACGAGTCCGAGACGCTCACCAAGGTCACCGAGATGCGCGCCCGCGCCACCTCCGGCTCGCTCAGCAGCGACGAGAAGGTCGCGCTCAACAACCAGCTCGGCAAATCCATCGGCGGCATCATGGTCGCGGTCGAGGCCTACCCCGAGCTCAAGGCCGACACCGGCTTTCAGCAGCTCCAGCGCGCGCTCAACGAGATCGAGGAACAGCTCGCCGCCTCGCGCCGCGCCTTCAACGCCGCCGTCACCGACTTCAACAACGCCGTCGAGATGTTCCCCACCAACATCCTTGCCGGCATGATGGGCTACACCCGCCGCGAGCTGCTGGTGACCGCCGAGCGCGAGCGCCAGAACGTCGACGTGAGCGATCTCTTCAAGCGCTGACCCGGCGATGGCCGACACCCACGACTTCGACGCCTTTTTCGCGACCGAGCTTGCCCCGCGCCTGCACGCGCTGGAGGCCCGCCGCAAGAAGGCCAACCTCCACGGCGCCTGCTGCGTCGGCCTGCTGCTCGTCATCGGCGTGATCGCCCTGCTTGTCGGCGAGCGCGGGCTCTGGGCCTACGTGCTGCTCGGCATCGCGGCGCTGGTCTTCGCGGTGCTCGGCGTGAGTGCGCGCGGCTCGCTGCGTGACGACTTCAAGCGCGACATCGTGTCGGCCGTGGTCCGCCACTTCAGCCCCGAGCTGCGCTACTCGCCGAAGCACTGCGTCAGCCGCGCGCGTTTCACGGACGGCCGCCTCTTCACCAAGGGCATCGACCGCTACCGCGGCGAGGACCACGTCGGCGGCCGCATCGGCGCGACCCAGTTCGAGTTCTCCGAGGTGCATGCCGAATACAAGACCGTGCACCGGACCAAGAACGGCACGCGCACGCAGTGGCACACGATATTCAAGGGCGTCTACTTCATCGCCGACTTCAACAAGGCCTTCTCCACGCGCACGGTGGTGCTGCCCGACACCATGGAGCGCGTATTCGGGTTTCTCGGACAGACCCTGCAGTCGATGAACTTCACCCGCGGTGAGCTCATCAAGCTCGAGGACCCCGAGTTCGAAAAAGCCTTCGCCGTGTATGGCGACGACCAGGTGGAGGCCCGCTACATCCTCACGCCCGCGCTGATGGAGCGCATGCTGAAGCTCCGCGCCAAGACCGGTGGTTCGATCTACTTCGCGTTTGTGGATTCACAGGTGCACGTGGCGATCTCGACGTCCAAGAACCATTTCGAGCCCAGCCTCTTCGGGTCGCTGCTCAACCCCGCCAGCATCCGCGAGTATTACCAAGACCTTGCCCTGATCACCGGCATCATCGAGGACCTGAATCTCAACACCCGCATCTGGACGAAGGAGTGAGGGGGGGCTTGGTGGCTGAGTTTTAACGCAAAGACGCAAAGGCGCTAGGGCCGCAAAGGAAGGCCGCAGAGTTTCGGATTGGGTCACAGAGAGCACAGAGCTCGGATTGTTCTCCCACCTGCCCAGAGGGCGCCCGGTTCGGTCACCCTTTCGCTACGCTTCAGGGTAAATCGTCGCGATTTACCATCTACGCCTCACGGCTTCGTCAGAGCTGCACAGAGTTCCGGAAAACTGCAGCGTTGGCCGTCCCCGGCCAAGTTGATCGGGCGAGAGGTTTTAACCGCAAAAACCGCGAATGGGCGCAAAAGTCCGGAGGGCGGGCATTCCTGCCCGCCCCGCTAGGAATCGGCCACAGTGGATTCCCGCAGGGCCGTCGTTTGACGACGACCGCAGGCTGACAGGCTCACCATCTGAACGAAGCTCTTGGTTTGGCGGAGGGGTTACTGATGCGAGCGCGCCTGGGGCAGCGGAGCCGTCACCACGAAAGGTTATCGAGGTTACGGTTTTGGCTGAATACTTGGGTAACTTTGCTGGATTTCAGGGCGTATAAAATTTCAAGCCTATGTAAATGCGAGTATTGCCAATGATGTGGCGACTTCGAGAACCTCGCAGTATGAACGATCCGGCCGCCCGCCATGAAGCCCTCGTTTTGCTGCAAAACGAACTCGGCCGGTTCGTTGTCGAGGAGCACACGCTGCAACGCGACAGCTTGCGCCGCCTCTGGGCCAGTCCCGTCGAGGATCGCGTGACCGAGGGGCGGTGCATCGCCGATCTCACCGTCGTCGCCCAACCCACGCCCGGACACTGGGTGCTGCAGTGCGCGGGCAACGACTCGCGTTTTCGCGAAGGCGATCTGGTCCGTCTCAGCCGCGGCGACCCGCAGTTGCCGTTTATGGAGGCATCGATTTTGGCCGCCGGCGACACCCGCATCGAGGTCCTCGCGTGGCGAACCTACGGCGAGACCGCCTGCGCCGTCGGTCAGTCGGGCATCTGCGCCGACGAATCGTTCATCGACCTCGAGGCCCGCTACCTGGCCGCCATCGACGACCTCGGCAAAACCGACATCGGCCGGGAGATTGTTCTGCCGCTGCTTGGAGGGAAATTGGGCGTCTCGGTGGACGCCACCACCTTTGACGATGTCTCCACACAGCCGGAGTTCGATCAACTCAACGACCGCCAGCAGGAAGCCGTCGCCAACGCCATCGCCAGCGACACGTGCTGGCTCATCCAAGGCCCGCCCGGCACTGGCAAGACCCACGTGCTCGCTTGGATGATCGGCGATCTGCTCAGGCAAAACCAACGTGTCTTCGTCACCAGCTTCACGCACCGCGCGATCAACAACCTGCTCGCCGCCGTCGCCGAGCGCGTGACCGAGCCCGGTCGCGTCGCCAAGATTGCCGCCTTCACCGACCCGACCCTCCCGGCCGCCGTCGAGCAACGCGAGCGCTTCTCCGAACTCACGCTCGCCAAACAGCACGACGGGCGCGGCTACGTCATCGGGGCTACGCCCTTCGCGCTGCGCTCCTCCCGGCTGGGACAGCGCGACTTCGACACCATCGTGATCGACGAGGCCAGTCAGGTCACCGTGCCGCTGGCCGTCATGGCCATGCTCGCCGGTCGCAAATACATCTTCGCCGGCGACCACCAGCAACTCCCGCCGGTCACGCTCAGCCGCTCCGCCGTCGAGGCCCGCTCGCTGTCGATCTTCGGTCGGCTCGTCGGTCGCGGACACGACACGCTGCTGACCACCACCCATCGCTTCGGCGACGCCCTCTGCGCGTGGCCGAGCGACACGTTTTATCAATCCCGCCTCCGCTCCCACCCGCGCGTATCCAAACGGCAGTTACATCTCGCGCTCCCGCCACGAGGCGATCAGGTCTGGCACGCCGCGCTGGCCGCCGAGCCGGCCTGCGTTTGGCTGGCCGTCCCGCACCGGGGGTGTCGCTCCTACGCACCCGAGGAAACGACCCTGCTGGTCGAGCTGTTGCGGGCCTTGCACGCCGGCGGACTCGATTGGGAAGACATCGGCGTGGTGGTGCCGTTTCGCCGACAGGCCCGGTTTTTGCGTCGTCGGCTGGCGTCAAAATCGCCCGACCATACGCCGCCCGCCGCGCTGGTCATCGATACCGTGGAGCGGATGCAGGGCCAGGAGCGCGAGGTCGTCTGCGTGTCCTTCACCACGTCCGATCCCGACTTCGCGCACCGGTTGCGGGAGTTCCTTTTCCTGCCCCAGCGCCTCAACGTCGCCGCCACCCGCCCGCGCTCCAAGCTCATCCTGCTGGCCAGCCCCGAACTCCTCGACTACGCGCGGTCTTCGCCCGACGACGACCTCTGCGCCGCCTTCGTCTCCTTGCTCGAGTCGGCTCACCGCATCGACATTCCTTTGCCGGAACAGTCACCGCTCTAACCCGACCCGCGCACAAAACGACTCTGTCGTTCCGCTACATCTCTGAGCGCCGCCGACACCTTCTAACTCACCATTCGCGTCATGGCCCGTGTTCTTCCTGATCCGCTCGTCGGCACTTTTTCCTCCGGCGTCCACCGCGTCTATCGCGCGCTGCGGGCCATTCCGGGCGACGACCTGCTCGTCTGGGTCGGCCTGCCCTTCGCCGGCGCCGAGGACCGCCCCGACTTTCTGGTGGTGCATCAGGACTCGACCGCGTTCGTCCTGTCCGTTTCCCCCGAGACCGACGCCGACATCGACGAGCACCTCAACGGCGGCCTCTTCGCCGACCCGGCCAAGCCGCCCGTGCCCCCGCCGGGCGAGGCCCGGCTTGCCCGCATCCGCGGCTTCATCGCGCAGGCATTGGGCGATGGCTCGGTGAACGCAGGCGGTTCGGTCACGACCATGGCCTCCGCGGTCTACGGGCTGCTGCTGTTTCCAAACGCCGCCCACGCCACGGTCGCCCAGCTCTGGCCGGACAATCCGCACGAGGGCTGTCATTGGCTGGGCGACGATTACCTCTCCGCCCCAAAGCTCGCCGCCTGCCTGCGTAAGCTCGCCACCGGCGGCCTCGAGGAACGCCAGCTCGCCCTGCTGCGGTCGCACTTCACACCCGAGACTGTGGTGCCGCCGCGCTTTTCACCGCGCGCGCCCATCCGCCGCGACGTCGCCGCCGGCCTCTCGCCCATGCTGCTTTCTTACGATCAGGAAGCGTGGGCCAAGAACCGCCTGCACCTGCCCGACGAGCAGCTTGAGGTCGCCGAGGCGCAGGCTCCCTACGGCGGCGCGTCGCTCGTGACCGGCGTGGCCGGCAGCGGCAAGTCCCTCGTGCTCCTCTTCCGCGCCTGCACCCAGGCCCGCCTGCATCCCGAGAGCCGCGCGCTCGTCATCACGCACAACCAAGCCCTGCGCCGCGAGCTGGAGGACCGTTTCGGCGAACTGGGCAACCCGCCCAACGTCGTCTGGCACACGTTTCACTCGTGGGTCTTGTCCGAGCTGCGTAACCAGAAATTTGATACGCGTGAGATCGTGCAATACGCGAAGCGTGACGCGCTCATCGCCGAGGCCGTCGGCTGGGACGGCGCGCCGGTCGACTCCCGCCGAGTCGCCTTCCTGCGCGACGAGTTCGACTGGATGCAGGACCAAGGCCTGTCCGCCCGCGCCCGCTACCTCGAGGCCGACCGCGCCGGACGCGGCGGCGCGCTCTCGCCGCAGCAACGCGCGCGCATCCACGACATCTACCTGCGCTACTCCGCCCGCCTCGACGAGCTGCGCGCCGAGGACTGGTCGGGCCGCGCGTTGCGGTTTTTCAGCCTGCTCGAACGCGGCGACCTGAGACCCTCCGCCTTCGACTATATCTATGTCGACGAGGCCCAGTTCTTCGCACAGGTCTGGCTGCGCGCGCTACAGCACTACCTGCAACCGCTCTCCGGACGCCTGTTGCTCGCCGCTGATCCCACGCAAGGCTTTCTCAAGCGCCGCCAGTCCTGGCTCGCCTGTGGCATCGACCTGCGCGGCCGATCGACCCGGTTGCGCCGCGCCTACCGCAACACCCGCGCGATCCTCGCCTACGCCGCCGCGTTTTATCGGGCGCGCCTCGGCGACGACGAGGAGACCGACCTCAACCTCCCCGGTCCCGACGAGTTTGCGACCGCGCCCGACGGACCCGCCCCGCGGCTCATCCCGCTCGCGTCGCGACAGGACGAGGCCAGCCGCCTCATCAACGAAATCCACGCCTACCTGCGCGACGGCGGCGAGCCCGGCTCGATCTTGGTGCTGACCGGCACAGGCCTTGGCGCGACCGCGACGCTTGAGGCGCTCGTCGCCGAGTTCGGTGCCGGCCGCGTGGCCAAGGCCAAGGACCCCATCCGCCCCGGATGCATCCGGGTGAGCGGTCTCGACGCGGCCACCGGTCTGGAAGCGCCGGTGGTGTTTTTGATCGG
>JAUWBF010000096.1 GCA_030601755.1 Verrucomicrobiota bacterium
GGCCACCAAGCTGCTCGAGAACATCTTCCGCTCCGTCAACATCGCCTTGGTCAACGAGCTCAAGGTCGTCTACGGCGCCATGGACATCGACATCTGGGAGGTCATCGAGGCGGCCAAGACCAAGCCCTTTGGCTACATGCCCTTCTACCCGGGGCCCGGCCTCGGCGGCCACTGCATCCCGATCGATCCGTTTTATCTGACCTGGAAGGCCCGCGAGTTCGGCCAGCACACCCGCTTCATCGAGCTGGCCGGCGAGATCAACACCGCCATGCCCGATCATGTCGTGAAGGTCGCCTTCGAGGCGCTCAACGAGGTCGGCAAGGCCGTCAAGGGCTCCCGCGTGCTCATCCTCGGGCTCGCCTACAAGGCCAACGTCGACGACGACCGCGAGTCGCCCAGTTACAAGCTCATCCAGAAGTTCGAGGCCTTCGGCGCCCAGGTGTCCTATCACGATCCCTTCGTTCCGGTGATCCCGCAAACCCGCGAGCATGCCGAGTATGCGGGCCGCAAGTCCGTCCCGGCGATCACGCCCGACTACGACCTGATCGTGCTCTCGACCGGTCACAACGATTACAAGTCCTTCGATTTCTCGGCCTTTGGGATTCCCCTGGTGGACACTCGCAACGCGATTCCCGAGGGGCATCGCCCGGCGCACTACCACAAGGCCTGAGTGCGCAGAATCGACATGCCCAGCAACATTCTGGTCATCAAGCTTGGGGCTCTGGGGGACATCATTCTGGCCCAGGAGGCCTTTCAGGCAATTCGGGCGCATCATCCGGGGGGGCGCATCATCCTGCTGACCAGACCCAACTTTGTCTCGCTCACAGCCAAGATGCCGTGGTTCGACGAGATTTGGACTGATCCTCTGCTTAAATTCTGGCAAGTCTCGGCGATCCTCGCGTTTCGTCGCAAACTCCGCGAGGCCGGTTTTATCCGCGCCTACGACTTGCAGGACAACGACCGCAGCCGCTTTTATTTCAGCCTCGCCGGTTCCCCTCCCGGCTGGACGGGGTCTTCGGCAAAGGCGACATATCGGCATCCACGCTTCAAGGAACAGCACATTCACGCCACCGAGCGCCTCCTCCGCGTCCTCGATCTGGCCGGCGTTCCCCGGGGCGGTGGAGCGGATATGACCTGGCTACACGGAGAGGTCGATCCGCTCGGATTGCCGCCTCGCTTCGTAATGCTCATCCCAGGGTGTGCGCCGCAGCATCTCCACAAACGCTGGCCTGCGGAACGTTACGCCGAACTCGCTCGCCGACTTTTGGACCGTGGTCTGGCCGTGGTCTTGATCGGGACCGGCGCGGACCAGGCAAGCATCGATGCCGTGCAAGCTGCCGCGTCCGATTGCATCAATCTCTGCGACCGCACCAGTATCGGGCAACTGGCCGAGCTCGCCCGCCGCTGTCTGGGCGCGGTTGGCAATGACACCGGTCCCTCTCACATCGTGGGTGCCGCCGGAGCGCCGACTCTCGTGCTTATGTGCGGCTCCAGCGATCCGGTCCGCATGCTTCCTCGTGGCCCGCGGGTGGGCTGGCTGCAAAAAGACAAACTGGACGACCTCGGTGTGGCCGAGGTCGAGGCAGCGCTGCTATTGCGCGATCAACCCGCTTCGTGATGGCGATCAAGGCCCTGATTTTTGACCGTGACGGCACCCTCATAGAGCACGTGCCCTACCTGCACGACCCGGCCGGGGTCAGGCTCCTCCCGACGGTGCGCGACGCGCTTGCCTTGGCCCGAGATTCTGGGGTGCGCCTCTACGTCCACACGAACCAGTCAGGAGTGGGTCGGGGGATGTTTACCGTTGCTGACGCTGTAGCCTGCAACCGGCGCATGATCGAGCTGCTCGACCTTGGCCCCGAGCCTTTCGAAGCCATCTGCATCGCGCCTGAGGCTCCCTCTGAGCCGATGGCTTATCGAAAGCCATCGCCGCGTTACGCCCAAGAAATCATGGAGCGCACAGGTCTATCCGCAGAGGAACTCTGCTATGTCGGCGACCGCGGCTCCGACCTCGTGACTGCCGTCCGGGCCGGCACGCGCGGGGCTGGCGTGGTGACGGGATTGGACGACCTCAGCGCCGAACTCGCCGAACTGGGCCTTGCCGACCGATTCCCGGTCTATCACTCGCTGCTTGAGGCGGTGACCGAACTGCTCAGGGTCTGACTCAACCATGGACTCCGATACCGCCAGCCGGGTGCATACCCTTGAATCCCTTCTCGTCCTGCGCGAACAGGCCGCTCGGAACGGCCACCGGTTCGTCCTGACCAACGGCTGCTTCGATATCCTCCACCGGGGACATCTTGAATACCTTCAACAGTCCGCCCGGCTCGGCGACCTGCTGGTTATCGCGGTCAACAGCGACGCCTCAGTCCGTGTGCTCAAGGGCCCGGGCCGCCCGCTCAACAACGAACAGGACCGCGCCTTCGCCCTAGCCAGTCTACGCTGCGTTGACGCGGTGTTCGTCTTCGACGGCCCCCGGCTCGACGGGGAGATCAGTCTCCTCAAACCCGACCTCTACACCAAGGCAGGCGACTACACCCTCGAAACCCTCGACTCCGGCGAGCGCGCCGCCCTGCTCGAATCCGGCACGGACATCAGGTTCTTGCCCTTCGTCGACGGCCGTTCGACGACTTCGCTGATCGAACGGATGAAAATTTCCTGACCCTATTTTATGCAGAAAGAGGACAAAATTCTGGTGACCGGAGCCGCGGGCTTCATCGGCAGCGCGCTTGTGTGGGAGCTCAACCGGCGTGGTTTCGACAACATTGTCATCACCGACCGCCTCGGCACCGACGAAAAGTGGCGCAACCTCGTGCCGTTGCGTTTCGCCGACTATGTTGATGCCGACACCCTCTGGGGGCTGCTCGACACCCCGCTGCTCGCCGATACCAAGTGGGTGTTTCATCTTGGCGCCTGCTCCGCCACGACCGAGACGGATGCCGGCTACCTGATGGAAAACAACTACCACTACACCCGTCGTCTGGCCGAGTGGTCGTTGGCGTCGGGTCGCCGTTTCGTCTATGCGTCCTCGGCCGCGACCTACGGCGACGGTTCGGCCGGCATGGTTGACGGGCAGGATCACCTCGACGCCTACCGTCCGCTCAACATGTATGGTTATTCGAAGCACCTTTTCGATCTCCAAGCGCGGCGCAACGGCTGGTTTGACCGCATCATCGGCCTTAAGTATTTCAATATATTCGGCCCCAACGAGGCGCACAAGGCGGACATGCGCAGCGTGGTTGACAAAGCCTGCGCGCAAATCCGCGGCGAAGGCCGGGTGAACCTCTTCCGTAGCCACCATCCAGACTATCGCGACGGCGAGCAAAAGCGCGATTTCCTTTACGTGAAGGACGCCGTGGCCATGACACTGCACCTCGCCGCCACGCAGGCGGCAGGCGGCCTCTACAACATCGGCTCCGGTCGCGCCTCGACTTGGATCGAACTGGTGACGCCCATTTTTGACGCACTCGGGCTGCCCGTGAGCATCGACTTCATCGACATGCCCGAGGTTTTACGCGGTAAATACCAATACTACACCTGCGCCGACACCTCTCGTCTGCTCGCCACCGGCTGGAACGGCAAGACCCACACCTTGGCCGAGGCCGTGACCGACTACGTTAAAAACCATCTCGTGCCCGACCTCCGCCTCGGCCAGTAACCTGATTCTCATCGCCACCCTCCTGGCCCGAGCGTTCAGTCCTCCACCACCCGATGCCCGTTCCCTCTTTCATCGAATCCCTCCATGAGCTGCAAGCCGCGCTCGATGCCAGCCGCACACTGGCTCCCGCGGTCGAGGCAGCCGGCGAGGCCCTGCTCGGCTGCCTGTGCGCCGGCGGCAAGATTCTGACCTGCGGCAACGGAGGCAGTGCTGCCGACGCCCTGCATCTCGCCGAGGAACTGGTCGGTCGCTACGGGGTCGACCGTCCCGCGTTGGCTGCCGTCTGCTTGAGCGCGGATGTGACCGCGCTCACCTGCATCGGCAACGACTACGGATTCGACGCCATTTTTTCCCGCTCGGTCGAGGCGCTCGCCCGGCCCGGCGATGTGCTTGTGGGCTTTTCGACCAGCGGCAACAGCGCCAATGTCATCGCGGCCTTCGAGTCGGCTAAAAAACGCGGCGCCGTCACCGTGCTCCTGGCCGGCAGAGATGGGGGGCGGGCCAGGGCGGTCTGCGACCACGCAATCGTCGTGCCCAGCACCAACACCGCTCGTATCCAGGAAATTCACACACTGGTGCTGCATCAGTGGCTCGAACGCATCGACGCGACCGACTGGTCCCATCTGGCGCCATGACCACGTCGGAGATTCTTGGAAAACTGCCCGCGCTTCGGGTGCTCGTGATCGGCGACGTGATGGTCGACCACTACGTGTGGGGCGAGGTCAACCGCATCTCGCCCGAGGCGCCCGTGCCGGTGGTTCAGGTGCTTCGCGAAAGTTATACCGCGGGCGGCGCGGCCAACGTTGCTCTCAACCTCGCTGCGCTCACGGCCCGACCGGAACTGGTCGGCGTGGTTGGCCGGGACGAGTCGGCCGACCGTCTTAAGACCCTGCTTGAATCGCACGGCATCGACTGCGCCCGCTGGGTTGCGCTGCCGGAGGTCCGCACGATCGTCAAAACCCGTGTCATCGCCCGGACACAGCAGCTTTGTCGCATCGATCACGAGGGGCCCCGCGCGGCCTATGCGCCGACCCGCGACCCCGCGTTCGAAGCCCGGATGGAAGCCGCGCTCGCGGACACCGACGCCGTCATCATTTCCGACTACGCGAAGGGAGTTGTGTCACAGGAACTGGTGAGTCGGGTCATCGCCCGGGCCGACGCCCGGGGGGTGTTGACCGCGATCGATCCCAAGCCGGCGCGTCACTTGGAATTTTACGGCATTGGTTTGGTCACGCCCAATCGTCACGAAGCGCTTGAGCTTGCCGGCTTGCCCGAGCCGGGGGTGGGGGAATCTTATCCGCTGGACGAGGTCTGTCGCCTTATCCACGAGCGCTTCGGCCCGCGCCTGCTGGTGATCACGCTCGGCGCCGACGGCATGGCGGTGTGTCGCAATGGCAAGGTCGAGTGCCTCATGCCTACGGTCGCACGCGAGGTTTTCGACGTTTCGGGAGCCGGCGACACGGTCATCGCCAGCCTCGCGTCCGCGCTCGCGGCTGGGGCGGATCCGGTGTCGGCCGCCAAATTCGCCAATCTTGCCGCCGGCGTGGTCGTGTCCAAGATGGGCACTGCGACCGTCACGCCCGAAGAACTCCGCGCGGCAGAGTAAGTGCGGGGCTGGGGCCGCCCAGCCAGTTCTCCGGCGGCGCTGCAGAAAGGGCCGAGGCTGGCAACGACAGGCAGGCCGCCTTTTTTTCTGCCGTGGTGCCTCTATCAGCGGGCTCTCCTAGGTCTTGAATTTAATGTCAGGAAAGACGGTGCCGCAGGCCGACGCGGATTTTTTCGATGCCGTCGAAAAGCGAGCCGACGGGGTGCCGCCGACGCAGAGCATGCCTGCTGAGAATCCGGTCACCTGTCTCAAGGCCGGGGGGGGGCGGGTGCCCGTGATGTAACTCGACGATGCCGGCGATGACTGGGAAGAGACTGTATTTTTCGAGCACAAGTCGCCTGGCTTCGAGGATGGCGGGTAGGCGTTTGGTGTATTCGCCATCGCGGATCGTGCGACGGATGGTTTCCAGCGAGCCTTCGAAGTCGTGAATGTTTATCGGGACCACGCTTTCTTCGGGGAAGTAGTCCGCGTAGTTGGGACAGCCGTGGTAAATGGGAAGGGTGGCGCCCAGAAAACAGTCGGCGAGTTTCTCGGTCCAGTGGTGGGTGCAGACGTGGTTTTCGATCGCCACGTGGTGCCGGTAGGTATCGAGGGCGTCGGCTTTATCCTCCAGATAACGCACGCCGTGTCCGAAAACCTCCAGCTCAGGCAGGTTGGCTTTTAGCTTTTGGGTGAAGGCGTAGCGGTCGCGGTGCAGCGTGTGCGACTGTTGCTTGGCCGAACAAACGGTGGAGATCTCCCTGCGCTTGTCAGAGGGGACGAAGCGGGCGATGGAGTCGTAGGTGCCCCGGTGGTCGTGGCTGAGACCGTGGCCGGTGCCACCGTAATACCAGATCAGGGCGGGCTGGGAGTAGATCGCCCCCGGATGTCGGATGACCCAGGGTTCCTGGCTGGTGAGCACATGGCCGAACTGGTTGGTGTAGCGTGAACCGTAGACTTTGATCGTGGAGGGCTCGGTCGTGATGAGCAGTGTTTGGTGAGCGGGGCAGGCGAGGTGTTCCTCTCCCAAGGTGAAGCGCTCGCCTTTGCCTCCGGGCAGGTCGTCGTATACCACCAGCCAATCGTAGTCGCGCGACGTTTCATCGAAAACAAACCGACAGCGTCCCCAGACCGGAGCACGACCGGGGAAGCGATCAAGCCAGTTGGAATGGTTTTCCCCGGGGCGAGCCTTGCTGATGAGTTTGACCCGGATCGGGTCGCCGGATGCGGGAGTGGGCATGGATCGTTCAGTCGCGGTAAAAGATGCCATTCATGCGTCCGCGCTGGCGGAGGCGATATCCATTTTCGGCCAGAAGTTGATTGAGGTCGGTCCGCTCGCCCCGTCCGGGCAGTTCACAGATGATCACGCGGGGCCAGACGCTGGGCGGAGTCTCATTGAACAGTGGGGTTAGGGCGATGACCTCCATGCCTTCGATGTCGATCTTGAGGGCGGTGATGGCGGTGATGCCATTGGCACGAACATAGTTGGACAGACTGGTCAGCGGCACTGTCAATCCGTCGTCGTGTTCTTGGTCGGAGACCCGGTTTTCGCCCCGGTTTTTGGCGCCCCTGATCAAGGTGACCTCGCCGTCGCGATCGCCCACGGCACAGCGGTTGAGATGGACGTTTTGCAGATTGTTGGTCTGGAGATTGAAGGTCAGGCGCTGGCAGAGCTCCTCATCGGGTTCAAAGGAGTGAATGTCGACTTCCGGGTGGATGGTCGCAGCCCAGAGGGTGTAGGCGCCCACGTTGGTGCCCACGTCGAAAAACACGCCGCCGTCGGCCAGTTCGCGGGCCAGTGTCTGGCGCTCGTAGATGTCGAGAAACTGGGGCATGAAGATCATGCGCTGTTCGGAGAGATTGCCCTGGGTTCGCAGGCGAAGTCTTAGCCCCCAAACCTCGAGGTCGACGATCGGCGCGAGCGTTTTTTTGAGGGGTTTGCGTAGCCAGAGGGCCAGCCGTCGCCATGCGTAGTTACCCGGGAGGTCGTGAAGAAACCGAAGCCAGCATTTGCGCCAGCCGGTAACGGCGAGACTTCCCCAAGCCGGGATGGTCGTGTCGTCGCTCATGGCTGTGGGAATAGGTTGTGGCTGCTTCTAGAGTGACTGGCGGTCATAGAGTTCGCGATATTGGGGGGAGGTCTCGTAAAGTGCGGCGTGCGACCCGTCGGCGATGACGCGGCCGGCCTCGAAGACGAGGATGCGCGTGGCGCTGCGGATCGAGCTGAAACGGTGTGCGATCATGAAGGTCATGCGACCGCGCACGAGTTGCTCCAGGGCCTGCTGGATCTGCGCCTCGCTCTCGCTGTCGAGGGCGCTGGTGGCCTCGTCGAGGATGAGGATGGGGGCGTCCTTGAGGAAGGCGCGGGCGATGGCGATGCGTTGGCGCTGGCCGCCGCTGAGCGTGGTGCCGCGTTCGCCGACCATCGTGTCGTATCCGTCGGGCAATGACTCGATGAAGTCGGCGATGTGGGCGGCGCGGGCGGCGGCGCGCACCTGCTCGTCGGTCGCCCCGGGGCGGCCGACGCGGATGTTGTCGGCGAGGGTGGCGTTGAAGAGCACCGGCATCTGCGGCACCAGCGCGATGCGGTCGCGCAGGGCGGCCTTGTCGGCGTCGCGCAGGTCGACGCCGCCGAGCGTCACGCGGCCGGCGGTCGGGTCGAAGAAGCGCGGGATCAGCGAGACAAACGTCGACTTGCCCGCACCGCTCGCGCCGACGAGCGCCACAGTCTCGCCGGGGCGGACGGTGAGCTCGACGCCGGCCAGCGCTGCGACGGTCTCGGGGTTGTCCTCGGTGGCCGCGTAGCTGAAGCCGACATCGTGCAGCGTGAGTTCGGCGGGGCCTGCGGGCAGGGGCTTCGGGGCGGCGGGGGAGGGGACGGTGTCGGGCGCGTCGAGGATCATCTCCAGGCGGTGGAGCGAGGCCTGGCCGATTTTGATGATCGCGTGGATGTTGCTGAGTTTCTTGGCCGGCTCGTAGGCCATGTAGAGCGCGATGGCCAGGGCGCTGAAGGTCGCGTAGTCCATGCCTTGGCGCACGCCGAAGTAGAGCGCGGCGACGAAGCCGCAGGCCGAGATCACCTCGATGGCGGGCGAGACCATCGACTGATATTTGATGGTCTTGAGCGCGAGGCGGAAGATCTCGCGAATGCGCACGGCGAACTTTTCGCGCAGCGAGGGTTGCAGGTTGTAGGCCTGGATTTCCTGCGGGGATTGCAACGCCTCGGTGAGGAAGGCGGCCAGCTCTCCGTTCCTGGCGGTCATCTGGGCGGCGCGTTTGAAGAGTTTCTTCGCGGCCAGCCGGATCGGCACCACGCACAGCGGCACGCTGAGGATGGCGATCAGCGCGAACAACGCGCTGCGGTTGGTCACCGACTCGTAGGCGAGGTAGCCGAGCGCGGAGACCAGCGTGAGGGGCTGCTTGATGATGTCGCTGCTGACATTGACCACGACGTTCTTGAGCTGCTCGGTGTCCTGCAGCACGCGGGCGACGAGGTCGCCGGACTTGTGCTTCTGGTAAAACGCCACCGGCAGCGACTGGAGGCGGGCGAAGACCTCGTTGCGAATGCCGTCGAGCACGATGAAGCCCGCCTTGTTGACCAGGTAGCGGTTGAAGTAGGCGCCGATGCCGCGCAGCACGAAGATCAGCGGCAGCCCGAGGCAGGCGACCAGCAGGAGCTTGTCCTGATAGGCGTCGCCGAATAAGCGTCGCGCGGTCTCGACCACCACCGGCGACGCTTCGCTCTCGCGATTAAAAAACACCGGCAGCAACACCTTGAGCATCACCGGCAGGCCCGCGCCGCTGCTGGCCGCGTAGAGCGCGCCGGCGAGCACGCCGCCGATGAAGGGCCAGCGGGCGGGCTTGAGGTGCCGATAAAAACGGCGAAAGCCCGTTTGCGGGGCGGCGGTGGTCGGGCGGGCGGGAGTCACGGGTGGTCGCGGGCGCGGTTGGGCGGCGGTCGGGCACTGTGCTGGGACGCCCGTTTCATGGGAAGTTTTTTGTGTTTATTCCCCGGCGGGGGTCGGCTCTGCTCAGGCCTTTACCTTTTCTCCATGCTCGATCCCAAGCTCCTCCGCGAGTCGCCCGACGTCGTCCGCGCCGCCATCGCCAAGAAACACCTGCAAGTCGACCTCGACGCCATCCTCGCGCTCGACGCGTCCTGGCGCGCCAAGTTGCAGGAGGTCGAGTCCCTGCGCGCCGCCCAGAAGGCCGCCAACACCGAGATGGCCAGGCTCCCCAAGGGAACCCCCGAGTTCATCGCCAAGGTCCAGGAAATGAAGGCCGCCTCCGCCAAGGTGAAGGAGGCCGAGGCCGCCCTCGCCGCCGTCGAGACCGAGTGGAAGGCCGCCTTCCTCACGCTGCCCAACATCCCGCATGCCACCGTGCCCGAGGGCCGCACCCCCGAGGAAAACGTCACCTTTTCCACCTGGGGTTCCTGCGAGGGACTCTCGCCCGTGGCCAAGGCCCATTGGGAGATCCCCGGTTTCGACCGCCTCTTCGACTTCGCCCGCGGCTCCAAGGTCACCGGCGCCGGTTTCCCGTTCTATGTCGGCGACGCCGCCCGTCTCGTGCGCGCGCTGCTGGCCTTCTTCCTCGATGAGAACGCCAAGGCCGGCTATGAGGAGGTCAACCCGCCCATCTTCGTCAATGCCGCCAGCGCCACCGCCACTGGCCAGCTCCCCGACAAGGAGGGCCAGATGTATGAGGCCGTCGCCGACGGCTTCTACGCCGTGCCCACCGCCGAGGTGCCGCTGACCAACTTCTTCCGCGACGAGATCCTCGACGAGGCCGCCCTCCCCGTGAAGCGCTGCGCCTACACGCCCTGCTTCCGCCGCGAGGCCGGCAGCTACGGCAAGGACGTGCGCGGCCTCAACCGCCTGCACCAGTTCGACAAGGTCGAGCTGCTCAAGTGGGTCCACCCGTCGTCCAGCTACGACGAGCTCGACAGCCTCCGCGACCAGGCCGAGGCCCTCCTGCAAAAGCTCGGTCTGCCCTACCGCGTGCTGCTCATGTGCGGTGGCGACCTCGGCTTCGCGCAGGCCAAGAAATACGACATCGAGGTCTGGGCCGCCGGCCA
>JAUWBF010000027.1 GCA_030601755.1 Verrucomicrobiota bacterium
CACGCCCTCGTTCACCACCAAGTCGCGGTAGTTGAAGACGCTCGCGCGCGACACCCCGGCCGCCTCCGCGATGCCCTTTGCGTCGAGCCGATGCTGCGCGATCAACCGAACCACCAGCAAACGCTTGCGCTGCCAGTCCGCCAGGTCCTTGCGCTCCCACGCTCCTTCGATCTGCGCCGCCAGTTCCTCCCCCAGCTTCTCCAGTTTACGTGCCATGCCGGGAGCTTGGAGCCCCATACGTTAATTGTATAGTCCAAAAGCTACGGGCTGTTGGTATTAGTCTTTTTCCGGCGGGATCGGTGGCGGGGCGGCAATGGGCAGGTGCGGCTTGTGTCGTGCGGCGAGGCGGGCAAAGTCGGGGGCATGAAGAGCGCCTACGAACTTGCCATGGAACGCCTGGAACGCAGCGAGCCCAAGGGCCGCGCGCTCACCGCCGAACAGAAAAAACGCATCGGCGAAATCGACCTCGTCTACAAAGGCCGCTGGGCCGAACGGGAGATCTTCCTCAAGGGCCAACTCGAGACCGAACTCGCCAAGGGTGACCCCGACGCCGTCGAACAAATCCGCCGGCAACTCGCCTCCGAAAAGGCCCGCCTCGACGAGGAGTGCGAAGACGAGAAGGAACGCGTGCGGCGCGGGTGAGCGAGGGCCGAACCCTCGACGCCCACCCACCCGCTCGCCCGAGATCGCGGCAACGAGACTAGCGATTGGCCTCGAGCTGCTCCCAGGCGATGGCCTGCAGCTTTGTGCTGGTCTCGGCGTCGAGTTTCACGTGCTTGGCCGCGACGTTGTCGGCGGGTAGCTCGCGCGGGTCGGCATCGTAGATACGGCCGTAAAATGTGAGCGCGGAGAGGTAGGCGCCGATGGCGCTTTGGTGGTAGTTGTCACCGCCCCAGATTTTGACCGGCCCCTCAACCACATCCTTCGTCGCGGGGTTGTCGGCGATGCCTTCATGCACCGCGGCCATGAACGAACAACCCACCGGCACGCGACCAGTCAGTCCGAAGTCCTTCACCGCGTCGGCGTAGGCTTGATGCAGTCCTTCGTGCATGGACTCCACGGACGGGATGTGGCCCTTCATCACGCGGTCGGGGCGACCCCAAGTTTCGTAAACGTAGATCTTCACGTCGGGGTTTTGCGCGCGCACGAGATCACGCAGTTTTTCCAGGTTGGCGCGAAACGAATCGTGGGACTTGCGGTTGCCGTTCTCGATCAGCGGACCGGTGCTGTAATCCTGAAAAACGACGATGTCCCACGGCTTGTCGATCAGCTCGCGCTTCGTCTCGTAGTGAAACGAGAGGTGTTTGCCGCCAACCGTTTCCATCGTGACAACCGGAGATTTTCCACCGGCCACGGCCAGCGCCTGAAACAGCGACGGCACGCCGCCGGCGGCACCGCCATTGAGCTCCACAGCCTCGCCCACGGTGATCGAACGCGGCACGAAGGTGAAGCTATTGCCGACAAACAGCACATTCTGGGCGGACAGCGACGCGACTCCGGCGGACAGGCCGGCGAGCGCTGCGAACATCAGGGGGACAAGACGCATTTGCACAACCTACCACGCGCCCGGCGCAGAGCGCAACCCCGGGGAACCGGGCGCTCGATACTATCAATGGCGCAGGCCGGCCGATAAGCGCGGCTACGCGCCGGCTCACCCGCGGGTCAGCGGGCGGTATTTGATGCGGTGGGGCTGGTCGGCGTCCTTGCCCTTGCGGCGGCGATAGTCATCGAGGTAGGCGGTGTAGTTGCCGTTGAACCAGTGGACCTGCGAGTCGCCTTCGAACGCGAGGATGTGCGTGGCGGTGCGGTCGAGGAACCAGCGGTCGTGGCTCACGACCACGGCGCAGCCGGCGAAGTTTTCCAGGCCTTCCTCGAGCGCGCGGATCGAGTTCACGTCGAGGTCGTTGGTGGGCTCATCCAGGAGGATGAGGTTGGCGCCGCTCTTGAGCAGGCGGGCGAGGTGCACGCGGTTGCGTTCGCCGCCGGAGAGGATGCCGACCTTCTTTTGCTGGTCGGCGCCGGTGAAGCCGAACTGCGCACAGTAGGCGCGGGCATTAATCTCGCGGTTGCCGCCGAGCTTGAGGATTTCTTCACCGTCGCTGATGGCCTCGTAAATCGTCTGCGAGTCGGGCAGCGAGTCGCGCGACTGGTCGACGTGGGCGATCTGCACGGTGGGGCCGACGCGCAGCTCGCCCGTATCCGGTTTTTCAACACCGGTGATGAGCTTGAACATCGTGGTCTTGCCGGCGCCGTTGGGGCCGATGACGCCGACGATGCCGCCGGGCGGGAGGTTGAAGGCGAGTTTCTCGAAGAGGAGCTTGTCGCCGTAGGCCTTGGATACGTTCTCCGCCTCGACGACGAGGTTGCCGAGGCGCGGGCCCGGCGGGATGAGGATCTCGAACTCGCGCTCCTGCTCGGCGGTGTTCTGCTTGAGCATGGCCTCGTAGGCGTTGATGCGCGCCTGGCCCTTGGACTGGCGGGCCTTGGCCGAGGAACGAATCCACTCGAGTTCGCGCGCCATGGCCTTTTGGCGGCGGTCCTCGGTCTGCTGCTTCACGGCGGCGCGGGCCTGCTTTTGCTCGAGCCAGCCGGAGTAGTTGCCCTTCCAAGGGATGCCGTGGCCGTGATCGAGCTCAAGAATCCACTTGGCGACGTTGTCCAGGAAGTAACGATCATGGGTCACCGCGATGATGGTGCCCTGATAACGCGAGAGATGCTGCTCGAGCCAGTGCACGGACTCAGCGTCGAGATGGTTCGTCGGCTCGTCGAGGAGCAGGATGTCGGGCTTTTGCAGGAGCAGACGCGCGAGCGCGACTCGGCGGCGTTCACCACCGGAAAGGTGGTCGACAACGGTGTCGCCGGGCGGACAACGCAGGGCCTCCATGGCCATCTCGACCTGCGGAGCCACGTCCCACGCGCCGAGCGCCTCGATCTTGTCCTGCAGCTCGCCTTGGCGCGCGGTGATGGCGTCGCGCGTCTCGTCGTCCTCGGCCTCGGCGATCTCGTCCCAGGTGGCGTCGTAGGCGGCGGTGAGGTCGGTGAGGTGCTTCACGCCTTCCTCGACGCAGGCGCGCACGGTCTTGCCGGCCTCGAGTTGCGGTTCCTGTTCGAGCAGGCCGACGGTGTAGCCGGGCTCGAAGTGGACGTGGCCGTCGAACTCGGTGTCGCGTCCGGCGAGGATGCGCATGAGCGAGGATTTGCCGGAGCCGTTGAAGCCGAGCACGCCGATCTTCGCGCCGTAGTAGAACGACAACGAGATGTCGCGGAGGATCTCCTTGCGCTCGATCTTCTTCGAGACGCGCATCATCGAGAAAATGATCTTGGGTTCGTCGGGCTTGGCCATGGTGGTTTCGATGCGAGCGGGCGCGGGCGGCCGGGTCAAGGGACCGTTTGCCAAGGCACCGCCAGACCTCGGCCAAACGCGCCTGCAAAACCGGCAAGTTTGTCACTTATTAAGTGACAATGGCCTTAAGGCCTTTTCTTCCAGCAGGATATTTGTCACTTAATAAGTGACAAATGGTTCGGAGCGGGGTGCGAGCGCAGGTGGGAACGTGGGGGGGGTCAGGGGCGGGTGGCGTGTTCGAGGGCGGTGAGGCGGGCGTGGGCGTCGGCGGCGTCGCAACCGCACATGTCGGCCGAGGGGCGCAGGCTGGCACAGAAGGCGGGACGCTCGGGCCGGCCGAAGATCGCGCAGCGCAGGTCGGGCAGGAGTTGCACGCAGGGGATGCCCGCGGGCTTGCCATTTGGTCCTTGGAGACCTATGAAAACCTCCCTTAAAAGACTCCTTGCAGACATCATGAGCCAACCCGAGAAGACCGAAAAGCCCAAGGCCTACAGCTACCTGCGTTTCTCTACTCCCGAACAGCGGAAAGGGGATAGTGAACGGAGGCAGACCGAACTTGCCAAGCGTTACGCCGAGACTCACGGCCTAGAGCTGGATTCAGAGTTAACCTACAAGGACCTTGGGCTCTCCGGCTTTCATGGAGCCAACGTCGAGCGGGGGAGCCTTGCCGAGTTCCTTGATGCGGTCGAACGGGGCATCGTCCCGAAGGGCAGTTTTCTGCTGGTGGAGAATCTCGACCGCCTCAGTAGGAAGACTCCCCGCAAAGCCCTGCGCATCTTGGAGGACATCGTTGAGGCTGGGATTGTCGTGGTGACTCTCATGGACGGCAAACAGTTCACCCAGGCCAGCCTCGATGGCTTCGATCTGTTCCATGCGCTTCTAACAATGATTCGCGCCCACGAAGAAAGCGCAACCAAGCAACGCCGCGCAAAGGAGTCTTGGAAAGCATCATTGGATAAAGCCTCCAAGGGAGAAGCCAGGGGGGCCTCGGCTGGGCCGGCGTGGCTCCGGCCCTCACCAGACGGCAAACGATGGGAGGCCATTCCCGAACGTGCGGATGTGATTCGGCAAATCTACCGGCTCGCCAAGGGTGGCAAGGGAAAGGAGGCAATCGCCAAGCTCCTCAACTCTGAAGGGGTGCCCACCTTTGGCAACAGGGCCAAGCAGTGGCATGGCTCCTACATCTACCGTGTGTTGAACAACAGGGCGGTGCTAGGTGAACACACGCCCATCGAACGTGGGCTGGACCCCTCGACCGACACCAAGGTCTTAATACCGCAAAAACCGATTAAGAATTACTACCCCCGCATCGTGTCTCAGTCCCTGTGGGAAGACGTGCAGAGCATTGCCGCCACTAATCCAAGGAGGGGCAGACACTCCCACGCTCCTGTTTCAAATATCCTAGGTGGCTTGGCGCGCTGTGCGCACTGCGGGGACTCTATGGTTCGCGTCAACAAGGGTGAATGGAAGGCCCTCGTTTGTCGGGCCGCCCGTGGGGGCGTCAAAGACGACCACGGACATCCTAAGTGCAAGTATGAGAGCGTATCCTACTCCAAGGTGGAGACCACCATCTTGGATAACCTGGAGCGACTTTGCGCCGAAGCCCCTCCTCAAGGACAGAAAACCACCAGCCTTCAAAAGCAGCTCACAGGTTTACAGCAGGAGATAGAGGACATAACAGACGCCCTCGAAAACCTGCTTATGGCCATCGACCGCAGCAACGCCCCAGCGCCTGAGTCGATCCTCGCAAAGATCAGGCTATACGAAACTGAATTAAACGTTCTAAGAGGGCGTGAAGGCTCTGTCTTGGAGGCGCTAAAAAACACATCACAAACCCTCGTCCAGAGCCGATTGACCTCCCTGCTTGCAGAGGGGAAGAAAAAGAACCCAGACCGAACAGCGCTGAACGCCTGTCTGCGTTCCCTGCTGAACTCTGTATTCGTATCGCCCAAAAGGGGAGAGCTGGCGTTTGAGTGGAAGCATTCCGAAAATCGTTCGGACCTGCTCTTCGCCTTCCCCGCCAGGTCATAGGCAAGCTCCGGGTGGTCCACGGGTAGGCACTGGCTACACCAACTTAGCACAGGTAAGGCCGCAAGCGCGGCTTCGGGATGGGCGAGACAGCGCCGCCACGGCTAATCTTAGGCTTTCCACTCAACATCGCCGTGAGACGGTGACAACATAGCAAAATAACACCATAAGACACTGCAATAAAGCTACTTGACTAATAAAAATAGTGGATGGATTAGGCACCCCGATGAACAAACTAAATCATATCCACACAGTCACCGTCCCCGTTGAAATTCCGCGCTACCTCTGGGATGCGCTTATCTCCCGTTACTCTGGGTTCTCAGACTGGAGGAAACAAAACCAAAGCCAGACAGACCTCGCTACAGACCTCTTTGTAGTGCCTATGCTTCATCTGTTTGCATCGGCGGTCACTGAGCTTTTGACACAAGACCAACTAGACGAGATTAGCACGGTCTGCCCCACCTCAGGCAGGCCTTTGAAGTCGACCCACAAGGGGCGGTTCTCACGCTTCCAAAAACAGACGGCGGTTGTTTGCGTGGACACACCTCCCCTAAAACTGCGGGCAGACTCTCAGCTACTCGGGGACCTCAAACGCCTTGCTGAGGAGCGACAAAAAACCGTTGAGGACCTAATCTCGCCGTTCGTCACTACCTGCCTGCGGGACCTGCTGGAAGACGTGAAGATACGGGACGGCCTGTAACTCCGCCAAAGCCTACACCCCCGCCCCTAGGTTTGACCGCCTAGGGGTTTTTTGTGCCCTCATGCCGGCACCCTTGCCCCCGCCTAAAAGACTGATAGCGCGGAGGCATGAAGAAAGGAGACCCCGACAAACTCAAAGGCGCTTCCCTACCTCTGTGGCTGGCAATCCTTGTCCTCTATGGCGTGCTCTACGTCATCGGTTCAACCTATGAAGCAATAACACGACGCTGAGGCATCGCCTAGGCTCTCCAAGGCCTCCCCAAAGGGTAACACCTAGGGGAGGCTTTTTCGTGTCTCCATCGGTCGACCTAGGCAGGGGAGCCACTGGGAGACAGGCCGATGAAAAAACCGATGGATAAACACGAATGAAAGCGAAGGCGGACGCCCCTCCCCTGCTCTCCGTCCCACCTCGGGCAAGCCTCTGCTGTAGACACGCTGTAAGCGACTCACACGGGACAGGGGCGAGGCGAAGGCATCCCCCAACCCCGGACGCAGCCGCTTTGCCGAGGGCGGAAGACGGCCCAGAGTGACACCTAAACGGCACCGATAGGCATTCCCTCAGAGGTAAAACGCATACCTCCCCGAAGTAAGGGGGCGGTCTGGGTGGCCTGTTTTTGGCCTCAGGCGAGCGGGTTGCCGTAAGGAAAACGAACTTTTTTCGCCTCGGTATGGCTAAGGGGATTCCATGCGTCCCGACAATGGCGAGAGAAACACATAAGGCGCTTTAACTCAAGCCAAAGCAAAGCCCCCTTTGCCTGCCAGACATACCCCAAATCAAAAGTTTAGCTCCCCGCCTAGGATAAACGCCTTGGCCCATAAATGCGCGCCCGTTCGCGCCCGCATATGAAGGAGGCAGGGGGCACGGGGGGAACTTAGGACAGCGATGGTATGTAATACCGGCTCGGATTTTTCCTAGAAATAGCCGCACAGGGCGACCGGCTGGAAGCAGGCAAAGGGGGACTGAGGGATTGCATGGGTCCTTCAGTCCCCCGCCTAACTTCTGGGTCTTACTGGCCGATGAGGGCCGCGATCTGTCCGCCCCGCTCGGTCCGCTTGAGGGCGAGCTGCTGGGCTTTGACCTGGTTTACCGCGCTGCGAAGCTCGGGATATTCCCGGAGGGTCTGGGCGTATGCGGCACGTCGATACACGCCGATGATGCGGCGGAGCTGGGACACCCTGGGACTCTCGATGCCGAGGCCCTCAGGGGCGACGCCGAGGGCTTGGTAGCCTCGGGAGTCGATGAGCTTCTCCAGGGCTTGCCGGAGGTTCTTGCCGCCCACCTTGACCTCTCCTTGGAGCTGGCTCCAGCGGTCGTAGGCGGTCTGACCTTTGGCGCTCCGGTAGTCCAGCAGGGACAGGGGTCCCTGAGCCACCGGGGGATTCTTGAAGCCGTGGTTGAGCTGGGCCAACTCGGCGAAGATGCGGTCGTCCTTGGTCCGACTCATCACGAAGGGGTTCACCGCAGCCCAGGGGGTTTGGGCGAGCATGGAGTCCACTGGCTCTCCGAGGAGGTTGCGACGCGGCTCCAGGCCTCCGGGGTTGCCGGGGAGTCGGCTGTAGATGGCGTCCTGCATCGTGCGGATTTCCTTGATGGCGTCGTCCCCGTCGAGGGCTCCTCCCACCTGATTGATGAAGGCGGGAATGTAGGACGCGGCCTGCTTCTGAAGGAGCCGAGGGGCGAACCGGTCGGGCTGATTCAGGGCGTTCAACAACTGGGTGACACCAACGAGGTAGGAACGGTTGGTGAGATTGGCTGCCAAGGAGGAGACCAAGGCTCCCATGAGGGCCTCCTGCGGAGCGATCAGGCGGGTCTCTTGGCGCATCCCCACCTCATTCCAGTCTGCCACGATTCCCAAGAATCCCGCGAAGGGGTCGAGACGCTGGTAGGAGACATAGGTCTTCTGCCCATCCGGGCCGTCGAACACAAGGGAGTAAGGTTGCCATCCAGAGGCCAAGAGGGCGTTACGCTCCTCCAGGTTATCCGGGCCTTTGCCGGTCACCCGTCCTTCATGCCAAAGCGTGGAAGCCATGGCGAAGATACCAAGACCCATGGCGGTGCGGCCTCGGGCCTGGGAACGAACCAGGGGGTCCGCGCTGGCGATCTCCAGGGCATGGCGGGCGTGCAGCTCAGAGAGTATCGGGAGATGCAGGTTACCGCCTCCGGGGATCGGCAGGGTGGTCAGAGCGGCGGTGCGCTGGCCGATGAACTTGAGGATGTTCGTGGGGGTGCGGACGAACGGGAGGAAAACCTGGGCGATGGGGTGCGAGGCGGTGAAGCTCTGGATGGCTTTGCCGGCCTTACCCAGCTCACGCTGGAAGGTGGCCTCGTCGGCTACGTTCTTGCCGAACACAGCGGCGGACAGGGCGGAGCTGCTTTCATCGTAGTTGTCCTCCAAATACTTCTCGATGAACTGCTGTTTCTCCAGTCCGCCGAGGCCTTTCTCCACGGCAAGGGCCTCGGCCTCTCGGGCAAGCGCGGCTTCGCTGTAGCGGCTCCCACCTTGGCGGATGGCCTCGGACATTTGGGTGTCGATGAAGTTGGCCAACTCCGCCCCGGAGAGACCCTGAAGTCGGCCCTGATGGTAGAGGTGGGCCTTGGCGGCGCCTCGGGTGTTGATCTGGCGGAAGAACTCGTCGGTGCCGGTGAGGAACCGGGAGGGCAGTCGGGCGGCTTCACCGAAGGCGTTGAAGAAGTGCCAGAGGGAGGAGCCCTTGAGGTCGAGGGCGTCCTGGGCACCAGCCTGGAGTTCGCTGCGGAGGCCGGTGGAGACCTTGGAGGCGTCCTGGGCGAGGTAGCCTGCGGAGAGGGCCTTGCCGTTGCCGATGATGTCGGAGGTGCCCCGGCGACCGGACTCGATGATGCCTTCGCCGCTCATGAAGGCCTGGCCGGCAAACTTGAAGGCGTCCTTCACGGACTCGGCCATGTAGACGTATTGGCGAGCGAAGGACGACGCGGCCTTGGTGTCACCAGAGGCGAGCGCACCCACGATGCCCTCCATGGGGAGGTAGAGGGTGTTGAGGGCGTTGCCGAGGGTGTTGACGATTGTGGTCTTGGGGCCGGAGAGGATGGCGTTGACCCAATACTCATTGTGGGCGCGCAAGAGGCGACCACCCCAGGTGAGTTGGTTGGAGACGAGCTTGCCTACGCCCTCAGGGGACGCGGCGGCGATCTTCTGGAGCTGGCTGGAAATGTAGCCGGTGCCGCCGAGGTCCTGGACGAGTTGCTTGGCCATGCTGACCGAGCTGATCTCGGCCTGCTTGATGTAGCGGCGGGCACGCAGGGCGCGACCCTGGGCGGTGCCGTAGCCAGACACGATGGAGATAAGCTCGGCGAGTTTCTCCTGGGCGGAGAGGGAGCGGAGCATGTTCTCCTCGGTGCCTTGGCCCTTGGCGACCAGCTCGGCGTAGTGCTTGGCTTCCTGGGCTACGGCGACCATGAGTTCGGAAGCGGCCTGAGCCTTGTAGGTGGCGTTCACGGTGTCTTCCAGTCCTCCTCGGAGGTGAGCAAACACAGCTTCCGTCGACCTGCCCGTCATGTCTTGGATGACCTGGAGGGACTTGGCTCGGGTTTCCTCCAGAGACTCGACGGCCTTGACCTTGCCGGAGGCGGTGTCGCGTTCGCGCACGAAGCGAGCACGCTCCTCAAGGAGGGCTGCGAGGTCTTCCGACGAATCAACCACGCGGCTGATTTCCTTGTCGGGGCTCTGGAAGAGGTGGCCGCTCTCGATGTCGAGTCGGGCCAGCTTCTTGATGGAGTCGGTGGCGGCTTCGCCAGCCGTATCCGAGGCACCACTACCGGCACGCTTGAGGGCGTTCTCGATGGGCTCCACGGATACGGTGCGGGCGAGCTTGGCGGCTTCCTCCTTGGCGAGGCCGGAGAGGACGCCGGAGCGATACTTGGAATAGGCCTTGAGGCCGTGGACGAGGCCGTCCGCCACGGCGCCGATGCCGAGGCCTTCGAGGGCGTTCTTGAAGCGGCCCTCGATCTCCCCGTCGTCATCGTCGGCGGCGAGGTAGTCGGTGATGGGGTTGCGCAGGGCGGGGTATTCCTGGATGAGGTTGGACAGGCGTTTCTCCTGGCCGTCGAAGACGGTGAAGTCGGCGATGGCACCAGCAAGGGCGCCTTGGGCCACGGAGCCTGCCTTGCCAGCCCACCCGAGGGCGGAGCCAGCCTTGCCTGCGACTCCCAGGCCGGGGACGAAGCCGACGAGGAACTGGGAGACGCCCTCCACGAGCTTGCCTGCGGTGGTCTCGGAGCGTCCCAGGGTAAACTCGCCTTGGTGCCAGTCGGGAAGGGCGTCGAGGGTGACGGTATCGACCAGGTTGTAGACGCCACGGGCGGCTTGCTCAACGCCACGGAAGGGGGCCATGAGGATGTCCACGGCGGTGTTGGGGTTGGGCGTGGGGATGGAGGGGTTCTCCAGCGCCGGGGCACGCTGGGCGAGCGAGAGGTCCTGGGCTTGCGTGAGCTGGTCCTCGGGGGAGTCGTAGGTGCGGATCATTTCTTGGTTCTAAAGGAGGGTTGAGGGCTATCGGTCTCGCGCCCGTCACTGGGCACGACTGGACACGAAGGGGAAACGGGGACGGCCCGTTGTAATTTGGGAGCAAGGCTTACGCGGCCTTGAGGCATGGGTGCGCTCCGGTGGCGGCAAAGAACTCTTGGGACAGAATCTCCTGCACCTGCTCCCGGTGTTCCGTAGGACATAGGATGCAGTCGTGAATCGAGACAGCGGGGATTGCCGTATCCAAAGACTGGATGCGCGGAAGAACACGACCGATCACAATGTCCGCCTCGGCTTTCTGAAGCATCAGGGGGAGTCTGGCGTGGTCCTCGGCTTTGATCTCCGCAATCCGACCGGCGAGCACCGGGAACTCTTGCTGGAAGGCGGATAGCAGGGGTGAGGGAGTGGGCCTCAGCCGGTCGTTAATGATGACCTGGACTCTCTTCTTCAGGACATCCCGCCCCTGGGCTCGTAGTTCCGCCTGTGGTTTTTCCGGCAGAAGGCTCAACAGGTGCTCATAAAACCAGCCACGGGAGGTCAACTGAAGGAGCTTCTCCCGCTCCTGGCAGTCCTCTCGGTAGAGGGTCGCCATGAGAAAGGGCTGGCAGCAGCTCACGTCGATTTCCACCACGGGCCGTTGGTCGATCAACAGGTGCGCCCTGAGTGCCTTGGGCATGGACGTGACGTTGTGAAAGAGACGCCCCGTGTTCGGGTCTTCCCTGAGCCACAGACAGCGGCTTTGGAGTTCGTGGTAGGAGCGGAGCCATGAGGTCCGGGCCTCCCATGTCGGGAGCGTGGGGAGGCTGGCCTGAAGGGCGGTCTCGGCGGAGCCGCTGAAGCAGAGGGCTGTCAGGCTATCCATGAGCCCACGTTTGGTGGGGCTGGTGCCGACGACCTCACGGGTCCTATCGTGGCGGTTTCGGGAGAGCGCCTTGGCCAAGCGCTGGTCCAAGCAGGGGACCATTGCCGGAGCACGGTCGCTGTAGGCCTCGGAAAGACGGTAGCCCTTGGCGTAGCCCCGGCCATGCGGAGAGGAGGCACTTGTTTGGTAGCCGGTAGGAGGGTCGATGATCCCGAGTTTGTGGAGTATCTCGGGGACTTCTGCGGCCAAACGCCAGCCGAAGAGGCGCTTCATTTCCTCGAAGGGAATCCGGGCTAGGCCCTTGTCCTTGAATTCCGCCCTTCCCTGCCCTCGCCGGCTCATCAAATCAATGAAGCACAGGAGAAAGGAGAGGCGCTTGTTGGTAGTCCAGGACCGCAGGGCGTGCGTCTCAAGCAGGGCAGCGAGGTCGAGACCTTGGGGGACCAAGAAAAATGGTGATTCATAAGGAGGCTTCGTTCCTTGGCTTTCCTCTAGGTCTTTTACTCGGCTTTCTGAAAGGGACAGGGGGGATGGGTCACCACTCACCGGTCATCACCCACCAAGGAGACTTGCCTCGGTAGCACCTCAGGAGGCTCCAAGCCTGGGCCTCGGTCACCGCGTAGACGGTGGCCACCGAGGAGGTCCTTGGGTTCCTGAAGTTAAACCAACGGGGTCGGTTCTCTAGGTCGGCTTTGGGGGAGCTGGAGATGGCGGGAGACGGGGATGTCATCGCACCAGCATCCGATCTTGGAACGCCTCAAGGTCCTGAAGGCGGTAGCTGACCACACGACCAACACGGACTTGGGGGATGAGCTTTTGTCGGATGAGTTCCTGGAACTTGTTACGGCAAACCCGAAGATAGGCTCGGGCCTCCAAGGTGGTCATGACCTTGGGGGGATTGCGGCGGATGGCTTCAGCGGCTTCATGAGAAAGCGTCTGGATGGGTGAAGGGGCGGTAGGTTTCATTGGTGGTTGAGGGTCTTGGGTAGGTCGCCAACGGGAGGCCTCAGCGGATCGAATCGGGGCACGAGACAGGGATGCCTCATCCAGAGGTAGGCCCCGGTGCGAGGAGTAGAACCCAGAGCGGGACACCGCGTTGGCATATATGGGGTTGAATTGAACCCTCCCGGAGCCGAACAAGGGCCGGGACTAAACCGTGCTGGGCATATGTGCAGGGGAAATTACCGAACCCTGACCCAAAGGCCCATGACATAGGCGCCGTCCTTGCGGATGGCCGGGAGGACCTCACGGGTCACCCAGTCTTGAAAGGCGCGGGCCTCGGGCTTGTTGGAGCGCATGACCAGCTTGTAGAGGCCGGACTCGGAGATGATGGTGACGTTGGGGTTGCCTGCCCGCCTGTGGATACCCTGAGTCAAATTCAGGGTATTCTTCTCGTCAGGCTTTAGATTCCGAAGGTAGCGGCCAGAGGCCTGCTTTTCAACGGGGAAGCTAAGGACCTTACAGACATCGGCGGCGACGAACCAAGGCTGGTCCTTGATTTGGACCACGCGGACGGGGTGGGTGTCTTTGAAGTGGAAGAGGGTGGTGTTCATGGGAGGCGAACACCCACGGCCTCGGTCGGCGCTTGCCCCCACATCAAAAGGCGCTACCCAACAACCACATGAGCAAAGACAATGACGACCGTAGAGCCCGCTTCATCGCTAAGTGTTTCATGGTCCTCCTCATGGGGGGAGCAGGGGTGCTGTTTCTACGCTCCGGGATCAATGCGCTAGAGCACGAACGAGGCTTCGGAGCGGTGCTCGCCCTTGTCCTCGGCGGGGGCTTCGGAATCGGCTTCTTAGTGACTGCTTGGAAAATATCTGGCGAATAGACTACCGAGGTAGGAACCGCGCCGAGACGAATCCGAGGTCCGAGCCTTTCATGAGGCGGGGCGGGTCATGTTCTCCAGTCCATCCAAGTAGGCCAAGGCATCTTCCCTACACGATCCGCACATGGTCTGTGTTGGTCTCAGGCTAACGCAGACTGCTGGCCGCTCCGGTTTCCCGAAAATCGCACAGCGCATGTCCGGGAGAAGTTGGACACAAGGAACGCCAGCAGGTTTACCCCTCTCCATGCCCGGAATCGGGGAAGAGATGGACGGAGCAATACAGCAAGCCCCACAGCCTTCCCGACAGCTCAACACGTTCTCCATTCCCCACTCTCCCTCTCAAGTCCCCACCTCACAACGGGGATTTTTGGGGTCTTGACGGACCGAACGGCTTGCCGTGCGGCATGCCGGGGATGGGCGAGGTGATCGAGGGCGCGATGCAACACGCGCCGCAATGCGGGCGGCAGTCCATGCGGGCGACGTTGCAGACAGGGGACGATGCGTTGCGAGGGTGAAATACGACCCGGTCGACGCCAAAAGGCAGGCGGACCATACATGGAGGACGGGCACTCTTGCCCGTCCGGTTTGGGGCGTAGCCGGGAAGCAGACACGCTTTCCCGGCGGGGACGCGGGCGGTTGCCGTCAGCCTGACGCCGGTTGGAAACCGGCGCTCCTTGGGGAGGGCGGCGGCGGGACCGCCGTCGAACCGGTTGCGGACAACCGGTTCCACCCGGCTGATGCGGGACGGCTCGCAGACGAGGGGGCACGCCGGGGGGGCCGACAACGGGGCGGGCGGGAGTGCCCGCCCTCCGGGCTGGTTCAGCGGAGGTTGAAGTCGACGCGGGAGCCCTTGGCGCCGGAGGCGATCACGAAGACGCGCTCGGCGGGGACCGCGCCGGTGGTGGTGAGCCAGGTGCGCACGGCCTGGGCGCGTTGGTCGGCGAGGGCGCGGAGGTCGTCGTCGGTGACCTCGATGGCGGCGGCGAGCTTGGCGGCGGCCAGCTCGGGCGTGAGCACGGGCACGCCGTCGGCGGTCATGAGTTCGCTGGGCGCGCCGGGCGTGCCTTCCGGAACGGGCAGGATGACAGTGGAGGTCGGGGTGGGCGCGGCGGACGAGCCGGACGAGGTTCCACCAAAGCTGAACGAGCCGCGCGGGCCGAAGCGGCGGCCGCCGTTGCGGGCGGGGTCGACGTCGGCGCGGGAATCGCGCGAGGTGGTTTCGGCGGCAGGCGGGGGCGCGGTGAGAATGGCACCTTCGGCGGTGGCGATGACGGGGGCGTAGGCACCCTCGGCGGGCGGGAAGGTTTCGTTGTAGAGCTGGATGAGCAACGCGGCGTTTTGCTCGGGCGTGACGCCGAGTTGGTCGGGCGGGGGCAGGTCGGGC
This sequence comes from Verrucomicrobiota bacterium, assembly GCA_030601755.1. Taxonomy (GTDB): domain Bacteria; phylum Verrucomicrobiota; class Verrucomicrobiia; order Opitutales; family Opitutaceae; genus JAUWBF01. The sequence continues at coordinate 14,647 of JAUWBF010000027.1, forward strand.
GTGGTGGCTCGCAACTGTTCCCAGAGGCGGTGGCGGATTTGGGCGTCGAGGCGGGTGCGTTGGAGGGCGGCGCGGTCGGCGTCGGCGGCGTAGGAGCCTTGGATGTCGAGTTGAAGCGCGGGGCGGGCGAGCAGGGCCTTGGCAACGGTCTCAAGTTTCTTGGCCTCGGTCTCGGTGGGCTGGACGGCGCCGGGCTGGAGGAGTTGGTAGGCGAGTTCGTCGCCGCCGCCGCCGAAGGCCGCGCCAAGCAGGGAGAAGGGCGAGGTGGCGGCCTTGACGAGGATGTTGGTGATGACGCGGAGGACGACACGACCGATCTTGAACTTGGGGTCGTCGAGACTGCCTTTGATGGGCACGTCGATGACGATCTGGCCGGAGGAATCTTTGAGCAACGCGATGGCGAGGCCGACGGGCAGCTTGGTGGCGTCGGGGCTGTTGGTCTTCGCGCCGAGGGTGAACTGGTCGAGGGTGATGACGTTGCCGGCGGCGATCTTGCGGTCGGCGAGGTTGAAATCGACGTCGAGCGTGAGGCTGCCGCGGGCGAGTTCGTGGCCGGCGTATTTGCCGAGGTAGGGACCGAGGACGGCGGGCAGGTCGATGTCGGTGAAGTCGACGGTGAGCTGCGAGTAGGCGGGCTGGCCGAGGGGGTTGAGCTTGCCGGTGATGGCGATGGGCGCGGAGCCGTCGACGCGTCCGGTGAGGTTGACGTCGGCGCGGGCGAGCTGCGCGGAGGAGAGGCCGGTGATGTCGCCGTCGAGGGTGAGCGCGGTGCGCGCGGCGGGTTTCACGGAGCGGTCTTCATAGCCGAGGCTGGCGGCGCGGATGGCGACCTTGCCGATGGTGATGTCGGGGGGCGGCGCTGCGGGGGTGGACGGGGACGGAGAGGCAACGGGCTCGGGCCTCGCGAGCGAGGCCCCTACGGGCGCGGGGCTGAGGGCGGCGGCGAGGTTGAGGGTGCCGTCGGCCTGGACGACGACGCGGGCGGCGGGTTCGGTGAGCACGATCTCGTCGAGGTGCAGGGCGAGCGGGTCGGAGACGAAGCGCAGGCCGTTGAGCGCGAGCGAGCCGAGGGTGACAAATGTCTCGGCCTGCACGGGGTCGAGGACCACGAGTTGATCAAGGCCGGCGTCGCCGGTGTAGGTGAGCGCGTTGTTTTCGAGGAGCACGCTGCCGGCGGTGCGGGCGCGGCCGTCGGCGAGGCGGATATTGACGGCGGGCTCGACGTAGGGGCTGAAGGGGGTGAGCGCGACGTCGGCGACGGCGAGTTGCGCGGCGGCGGAGAGCGGCTGGAGGGCGGCCTCGCCCTTGAGGGAGATGGTGCCGCCGGCGGCGAGTTTCACGTCGAGGCCGAGCGGGAGTTTTTGGTCGAGCCGCAGCAGGGCGAAGTTGGCGAGGGTGAAGTCGATGGACTCGACGGCGACCTTGGCGGGGCGCGGCGTGGCGAGGTCCTCGACCTCGACGGAGAAGCCGCTGACGGCGAGTTCGCCGAGGGTGAAGTCGGGCAGCGCGGGGGCGGTGGCCGGGCCGGCGGCGTTACCGCCGCCGCCATGTGGGGAAGCGGTGGGCGAGGCGGGGAGGAGTTTCAGGGCGTTGAGCGTGCCGTCGGCGGCGCGGCGGAGGCGGGCGTGGCCGCCGTCGAGGGCGATGCGGTCGACGCGCGCGGTGTTGGCGGCGAGGTCGGCGGCGATGCCGGCGAGGGAGAGTTGCTTGAGTTCGAGCAGGGCGGCCTCCTCGCCGCGCACGGCGACGCTGAAGTCGCGCAGGGTGACGGCTCCGTTCTCGAGCACGGCCTGCGGCTGGTCGCCGGAGAGGTCGACGGCGTAGCGGCCGGAGACGTGGAGCTCGCCGGAGCGGAGGTCGGCGTTGTGGAAGGCGGCGTGATAGGGCGAGTATTTGCCGAGGCGGATGCCGGCGAGGTCGAACTCGCCCTGCGACTTCACGGGATCGAGCGAGACGGTGCCGGTCCAGGCGAAGCGTTCGCCGCTCTCGGTGACGGCGTCGAAGCTGTAGGGCGCGCGGGCGTCGCCGGCGGTGTTGAAGCGGGAGAGCTCAAAGCTGATCGGGCCGACCGTGGTCGCGAACGGGTTGGCGAGGCTGCGGTCGGCGAAGTCGATCTTGGCGCCGGAGACGGCGACGCGGCCGACGTAGAGCGGACGGGGCTTGCCGGCGGGCTCGGCCGGTTCGGCGGGGGTTTCGGATGGCGCGGCGGCCTTGTCGAGGAGGTCTTGGAAATTGAAGCGGGCGGCCTCGTCGCGGGAGACGCTGGCGGCGAAGTCGTCGATCTCGACGGCCTGGAAGCGCCACTGGCCGGTGAAGATGGAGAAGGAGTCGAAGTTGGCGTAGACGCGGCGCCAGGAGACGAAGGGCGTGCCGTCGGGGTTGGTGATCGCGAAGCCCTCGATGGACGCGGACAACACGAGGGGGTTGACGCGGATCTTCTCGATGGTGACCGCGCGGCCATTGAGCTCGGCGGAGAGGATCTTGATCGCCTGCGCGCGGATGATGGGCGGCAGGCCAAAGAAGCCAAAGAGTATCAGAAAAACCACTACGCCGGCGGCGATCAGCCAGCCGCGTCCACGGCGGCGACGTGGCTGGGCGCGCTTGCGGCGGGCCTCGATGAGGGGATTGAGCGGCTTGGGCTGCGGGTCGTTCGGCTTGGACATGGCGAAAGAAAATGACGCCGCCCGAGCCGGCCGGGCTCAGAGTTCGGCGAGCACGGCGCGCAGTTGGGCGGCGTGGTCCTTGGTATCGACCTTGGGCACGACGGCAAGGACGCGCCCGTCGCGAGCGAGCACAAAGGCGGAACGGGCGGGGCCCTCGTAGGTGCGTCCATACATGGATTTCTCGACGATGGCGTCGGCGGCGCGGGCAAAGACGTCGTCGGGGTCGCTGGCGAGGATGAAGGGCACGGATTTCTTCACCGCGTATTTGCGGTGCGAGCCGCAGGTGTCGCGGCTGAGCGCGACGAGCGTGTAGCCGAGCCGGTCGAACTCGGCGGCGTGGGCGACGAGGGAGTTGATCTGGCGGTCGCAGCCGGGAGTGTTGTTCTTCATGTAAACCGACACGATGGCGGGTCGGCCGGCGAGGAGCTCGCCGAGGGTGACGGCGCGTTCGGCGTCGTCTTGAACGATTTTCAGCGGGACGGAGAGGTCGATGGTCTGGCCGGTTTGGAGCATGGCGCGGCACTCAATCGGCGGCCGGCGCGACATCAAGGATGACGACGCGATTTTGGTTCATGCGGCGCACGGCGAGCCGGGCGCGGGGCGACTCGGCAAGGGCGGCGGTCATCTCGGCGACGGTGCCGACGGGGCGGTCGTTGACGTGGGTGACGAGTTCGTAGGGCTTGAGTCCGGCGACGGCGGCGGCCCCGCCGGCCTCGACCTTGGAGACGACGAGGGCCTGCTCGGTGTCGGCGAGCTGGTAGAAGCGGCGGGTCTCAAAGGTGAGCTCGCGCACACGGAAGCCGAGGTCGTCGCGGGCAAACTCGGGGGCCGCCATGAAGTGCTCGGGGCCGGGCTCGACGGTGAGGTTGACCGAGGCGACGACGCCGCCGCGGGCGTAGTCGAGGCGGTAGGGCGCGCCGAAGCCGAGGTCCTTGAGGAGAACGTTGAACGTGCTCTCGGCCGGCACCCACGGGAAGGGAATGCGGTCGAAGTAGGCCTCGTTGATCTCGTCGTAACGCTCCCAGGGGAAGGGGCGGTCGAAGAAGGCGTGGCGCTCGACCTCGATGTCGACGGGCGTGGCGGCGCCTTCGGGCAACACGCGCAGGAGGACGTCGCCGACCTCGAGGCCGACGCGGGCGGCGGGCGAGTCGGGGTAGACGTGGGTGACGAGCGCGCCGTGGCCGCCGTCGTCGGTCTGGGTGGAGACGCCGTGGGCGAGCGCGAGGTCCTTGTCGAGCGGTTGCAGGTCGACGCCAAGCCAGGCGAGGCGGCGCGCGTCGGCCTCGGAGAGGGGCACGTTGCGCGGGTCGGCCCAGGTCTCGGGGGCGGCGTTGAAGGCGGCGAGTTCGCCGGCGGAGAGGGTGAAGACGTCGGCGCGTTCCCAGCGGTTGCGCCTGGCCTTGACGCGCTTGGCGAGGGGCACGCCGAGAAGGTCGCCGGCGGGGTCGAAGAGGAAGACGTTTTCCATCTTGCCGCGGGCGAAGGTGGGCACGAGGCGGTTCTTGTAGCCGGGGCCGGTCTGCGCGATGCGCAGGTGGCCGTAATGCACGCGGCGCTCCTCGCCGGAGAAGCGGAGGTCGGCGGTGTGGAGCAGGTGGTCGCGCAGGGCTTCCCAGTCGGCGGACTTGAGCTCGGCGGGCATGGGCAGGTCGCGGTCGGGCTCGACAACCAACGCGCCGAACTCGGACGACGAGCCGACGAAGCCGGCGTCGATGGTGGAGCCGTCGGCGAGGCGCAGGCGGATGGACTCGACACGGGCGGTGAGCCCGGGGGCGAGCGCGGTCAGCACGAGCACGCGGCGCGGGCCGATGACGAGGGCGGTCTGCGGGAGGTCGAGGGCGTTTTCGTCCTCGTCGTCGTTGCGGTGGTTTTGTTGTTCGCCGGGACGGACGGGCTTGGCGCGGAGCTTGATATCGGCCTGCAACAGCATGGCGGCGACGGCGGCGCGCACGCGATCAAGGCCGGCCTCGTAGGCGGCGGCGTCGAGCCAGCCCCAGGTGTCGTGCGGGGCGAGCCAGTCGGCGTCGGCGGGCAGGCGGTCGGCGTAGTTGACGGCGACGGGGCGGCCGGACTCGGCGAGGAAGAGCGCGCCGACCGGGAGGGCGCGGAGGCGGCGGCCGTTTTGCAGGAGCCAGCCGGAGTTTTGCTGCCAAGGTTGCAGCCAATGGGTCCAGCCGTTGTCGGAGCCGCCGGGCTCAAGCACGTGGAGCGGCGCGTCGGCGGGCGCGGGGGCAAAGTCGAGGGCGCGGCCGGCGGTGAGGGACTGCGCGAGTTGCAGGATCATCGCGGGGCGGTCGGCGGCCCAGGCGACGGGCGTGGCGGCGACGACCTCGTCGCCGAGGCGCACCTGCCAGCGGTCGACGAAGCGCGTCTCGATCATGGGATCGGCGGTGAGCACGCGGTCGGGGGCGACGAGGTAGCCGGCGGACGTGGCGGGGCGGTCCTGCTTCACGGCGTCGTCGAGGGCGCTGTCGTGGTATTCGCCGCAGTTGGGGCAGCGGCGGTTCCAGCCGGCGGCATCGGGGTCCTCGCCGTCGGCGGCCTTGGCGTGGAGCTCGACGCGCACGAGGGCGGCGTTGACGGCGTCCGGCAGCTCGCCGTCGGCGAGGCCGGCGGCGGCAGCCGGAGACCGGGCGAGAGCCGTCATTGAAAACAGGATACTGAGGACGGCGGCGAGACGGGCGGGCGCGGGGCGAGGTTGCATGGGGCGGCGGGTGGCGGGGACGAGGCGGAAGAGGAACGCGTGTGGAGGCGGCGAAAGGAACGAGGTTTTAACGCAAGGGCGCGAAGGCGCAAAGGTCGCAAAGAAAGGCCGGGGGCAACACGACGGGAGTGGAGTTGAAAAGGAATTGCTCGCGTCGGTTCGCGGACGGACGGCGCGGCCTCACGGGTTCGCGTAGTCGCGGGAGATGTCGACGACGATCTGACGCTGGGCGCCGTTGCGCAGGACGGTGAGCACGAGCTTGCGGGAGCCGCCGTCCTTGAGGCGCTCGAGCGACTCGGCGTGCAGGCGGCGGACTTCGTCGATTTGTTTCACCGGCAGGCCGTTGATGCGCAGGAGCAGATCGCGGGGCTGGAGGCCGCTGCCGGCGGCGTTGCCGGGCGAGCGCACACCGCGCACATAGAGGCCCTCGGGCAACTGAAAGTGCAGGTCGGGAACCTCGAAGGCGTTGACCTCCTTCACGGTGAAATCCCATTGCGGGCAGGAAAGCTCCTCGCCGAGCACGCGGCCCTTGGCGCGCGGGGTGAGTTGCAACGTGCGCTCGTTGCCGTCGCGCATGACGACGACGTCGACCGGCTGCTCGGCGGGCAGGAGCGCGAGCAGGCGGCGCACGTCGGGCAGATCCTCCTCCATGAGGGCGGTGACGGGCTCGCCGGCGACGCTGAGGATGCGATCTTGGGAACGCAGGCCGGCTTCGCGCGCGGGGCTGTCGGCGTCGGTGCCGGCGACGATGACACCGCGCTCGCCGGGGAAGGTGATGTTGCGCTGGAAGTCGCGCAGGGGTTGCAGTTGCAGGCCGGTCCAGGCCCAGCCGGCCTCGCCGCCGGCGCGCAGACGATCGACCACGAGGCGCACGATGTCGGCGGGCACGGCGAAGCCCATGTCGCCGCCCTGCATGGCGCCGCGGGTGTTGATGCCGACGACGCGGCCCGCGGTGTCGACGAGCGGCCCGCCGGAGTTGCCCGGACTGATGGAGGCGTCGGTCTGGATCCACGCGCTGTATTCGCTGCCTTCGGGCAGGTAACGGCGCGCACACGCGACGATGCCAAACGACACCGAGCGGTTCATGCCCCAGGGAGCGCCGAGCGCCATGACGAAGTCGCCCTCGCGCACGGGCGGGCCCTCGGCGAATGCGGCGGCGGGCACGGTCTCGCCGGGCTTGAGCTTGAGGCGCACGAGCGCGACATCGGTGTCCTTGTCGCTGCCGACGACCTCGGCGTCGAAGGCGCGGCCGTCGTTGAGCAGGCAGCGCACTTCCTGCGCGCGGTCGACGACATGCCAGTTGGTGACGACCTCGCCGTCGGCGGAGACCACCACGCCGCTGCCGGAGACGGTGTGGCGCAGGCGCTTGCCCATCTCGAAGTTCTCCACGACGCAGCGCAGATAAACGACCGAGGGGAAAACCGTCTCCTTGGCGCGGTTGATAACCTGCCGGAAATCCTCCGGCGACTGCTCCAGCGGGATCGTGCCGGCGGTCGCGGTCGCAGACCCGGAGATGGTCACCGCCACCACCGTCGCCGCCGTGAACAAGGCGGTTTTAAAGCCTCGGAAACGGAATCGCGACGGGCGCGGCGGCGGCATCAACATCGGCTCAGATGTGCTTGGAGTCGTCGGCGTCCTTGGCGGCATAACCGCTCTCCTGACGCTGGTGGTTGACGGCGTTTTTCTTCAGGTAGGCTTGATAAACGTCGTCCGCCGTCATGCCGAGAGTCTGGGCGAGGGACACGAGGAAGTGGAACAAATCGACGACCTCGACGCGGGCGTTTTGCTCGTCGAACTTCTGGTATTTCGCCCACCACTTCCACGGCACGCTGTCGATCAGCTCGGCGGTCTCCTGCTGCATGGCGCGGGTGTAGTTGAGCACCCACTTCGTCTTCTCCTCCTCGGAATCGGGCGGCAGGTTGACGCCAATGCGCCGGTTGAGCGCGTCTTGCATGCGGAAGATTTCCTCGAGCTTGTCCATGTGCAAAGGCTTGGCGCGGGGGCCGCTCGGATCAAGTGGCAAAGCGCGCCGCCCCGCCGATCAGCCCGCCGCCTCGGCCCACGACCACTCCGGGATGTGGTGAAAGTCCGGCCGGCTCATGCGCGCGGTCGCCGACGTCACGGGCTTCAAGCGTCCCGGCTGGTAATCGTAGCGACTGAACAAAAACCGGAATTTCCGCGAGCCGTCCTCGCGCGGGCCATCCAGCACCAACGCCAGCGGGATGCGCATGAGCACCCGCCAGCCGTCGCCCGCGGCGTTGACCCGCGCCAGACTCTCGAACCGGCTCTCCGCGATCGCCCAGTGCCGGTGGCCGCGTCGCTCGTGAAACGCAGCCGAACTCGGGAAAAACAACTGCAACCGCTGGTTCTCCGGCGTCACGTGAAACTCGAAATACCCCGGCCGCCCCTCCGCTTGGAAAAACAACTCCAACACGTCGCCCGTCATCCACGTCGGCTCGTTCCACGAAACCGCGCGGTTCGCCGGTTGGTCGTCGCGCAACTCCGCGTGGACTACCAGATCCCCGCCCTGCACGCCCAGCCACACCATGCCCGGCTGAAAGTCCGCCTCCGGCTCGGCGAACCACGGCTGCCCCAACTCCAGTCGCGCCCCCTCGCTCAGGGCCAGACCCGCCGCCTCCCAGTCGCCCCAGGCAAAGGCCGGCACCAACGGCACCGTCACGCACTCACACCCGCCAATCGAAAGACTGTTCATGTAAAAATTGTCGCCATCGACCCTCCACACGTCCTCCAAACGCCCCTTTTCCGCAAGCCCGCACCCACGGCGTCGAAGCCATTTTAGCAGTTGCCCAAACGCCAATCGTGGGCGATTTTAACCCCTTGTTGCCCACAGGCAGGCGCATCCCGCGCCGCCGGCAACCCATCCCGCGAAGCTCCCGCCCAAGGCGGTGAGCGCGCGTTAACCAAAAAGATAAACACAGACATGTCAGATACATCCACGTCCGCCGGTTCGCCCGCAGAGGCCCCGAGCGAGACCCCCCAGGTGTCCGCCGAAGTGCCCGTTACGTTTGGCACCGGCCGCGGCACCGGCTTGTCCCGCGGCAAACGTGCCGCCAAGCCCGCCGGCTCCGCCGGCACGTCCGCCCCCGCCGCCGACTACACCCCCAGCTCGATCCAGATCATCGAGACCAAGTCCGCCTACAAGAACCCGTTCGCCCCCGCGGAGCCCGCCGCTCCCGAGGTCGAGACCGCCCCGGCCACCGCCGAGGCCCCCGTCGAGCAACCCGCCGCCATCACCACCGCCCCGGCCCCCCAGGCCGCCCCGGTCGAGCCCGTTGCCCCCGTCGCCGTCGAGTCCGCGCCGGTCGCTCCCGTCGAGCAGCCGGTCGCCACCGCTCCGGTCGAGCCGGCCAAGCCCGTTGAGCCCGCCCCCAAGGCCGAGCTCAACATCCTCCCCCCCGCCAAGGACAGCCGTCCCACCCAGGTCTGGGGCGACACCCTCGAGCCGCGCGACCGCCCCGTCTTCAAGCCCGAGCGCATCGAGCGCCGCGAGCGCGAGCAGGCCGCCGCCCAGTCCGCCGCGCCCCGCGCCCAGCAGGCCCCCCGCCCGCCTCGCGAACCCCGCGAGCCGCGTGAGCCCCGCCAACCGCGCGGCGACCGTCCCGAGTTCAAGCCCGCCGCCAAGACCGAGCCGCAACCCGCCAAGAAATCCGGCGGCTTCTTCGGCTGGCTCAAGTCCCTCATCTCCGGCGACTCCGCCGAGGCCACCCCCGCCGAGACCCGGCGCGAGGAGCGCGGTCAGGGTGACGGCGAGCGTCGCCGTCGCAACCGCGGCGGTCGCAACCGCAACGGCCAAGGACGCGGCCCCCGCCCCGAGGGTCAGGGTCAGCAGCATAACGGCGAGCGCCAGCCGCGCGGCGAAGGCGAAGGCCAGCGCGAAGGCGGCCCCCGTCGCCGCCGCCGTCGTGGCGGCCGCGGACGCGGCCCCCGTCCCGAGGGCCAGAGCGGCGGCCACTCCGCCAGTTAAACCTTGCCAAGGCCTCCCGGCCTGAACGCATCTTCAAAGGCGTCCGTCACTCCCGACGGACGCCTTTTTCTTTTCCAAAAAACGCGCGCCGCACACCGCGCCCCACCGCTTTTCCATGGCCGATCTCATCGTTCAAGGCGGCCGGCCCCTCGCCGGCACCATCACCCCCTCGGGCAACAAAAACTCCGTCCTGCCCATCTTCTGCGCCACCCTCCTGACCGACGAACCGGTCACCCTGCGCAACGTCCCCGACATCACCGACCTCAACAAGCTCGTCGCCTTCTTCCAATCGCAGGGTTCCACCGTCGAGTGGGACCGCGCCGCCGGCACGATGCAGGTCGATCACTCCGGCTTCCGCAACCGCCTCGACGGCGACGAGCTCCCGCAGGACATGCGCTCCACCGTCCTGCTCTACCCCGCCCTTCTCCGCCGCCTGCGCAAACTCACCGTGCGCTCCAACACCAAGGGCTGCTCCCTCGGCGTGCGCGAGATCGACCCCCACCTCGACATTCTCGACGCCCTCGGCGCCACCATCGACCACGGCGAGCCGCTCGTCATCGCCCTCCCCGACGGCTTCAAGGGCGCCCGCCACTGGTGCGACTACATGTCCGTCACCGTCACGGAAAACTTCGCCATGGCCGCCGCCCTCGCCGAGGGCAACTCTACCCTCATCAACGCCGCCAGCGAACCCCACGTGCAGGACCTCTGCGCCGCGCTCGTCGCCATGGGCGCCAACATCGAGGGCCTCGGCACCTCGCGCCTCGAGATCACCGGCGTCACCAAGCTCCACGGCGCCGACATCACCATCAACACCGACTACCACGAGATCGTCACCTTCCTCGCCCTCGGCGCCATCACCGGCGGCGAAGTCCGCGTCGAAAAAGCCCTGCCGCACCACTTCGACCTCATCGTGCGCGCCTTCGCCAAACTCGGCGTCACCATCGAACACGAAGGTGACACCGCCATCGTCCGTCGCGGCCAGAAGCTCCTCATCGAAGAGCCCTTCACCAGTAACCTCCTCCCGAAAATCGAAGCCGCCCCCTGGCCCTATTTCTCCGTCGACCTCCTCCCGCTCATGATCGCCCTCGCGACCCGTTGCGAAGGCACGATCCATTTCTGGAACAAGGTCTACGAAAACGGATTTTCCTGGATCCCCGAGCTCGCCAAGTTCGGCGCGCACGCCGTCGTCAGCGACCCCCACCGCCTGATCGTCTTCGGCAACAAGCCGCTGCACGCCAGCACGGTCGACTCGCCCTACATCATCCGCGCCGCGGTCGCGCTCTACATGGTCGCCGCCGCCATCCCCGGAAAGTCCGTCGTGCGCAACGCCGAGATCATCAAACGCGCCCACCCCCGCTTCGTCGAAAACCTCCGCTCCCTCGGCGCCGACGTCGAGTGGCGGTGAGTGAACTCAGAGTTTTAACGCAGAGGCGCAAAGGCGCAGAGTTCGCAAAGATTATCAAACCAACCCCCTGTGGCTCTTCGTTCCCTTCGTTATCTTTTGTAGAAAAACTCCGCTCTCTCCAAACTCTGCGTCCTCTCCGCGACTTCGCGCCTCTGCGTTAAAATCTCTCCACCAGCCCATGCCCGACTCCGACCACAAAGGCCTCGGTTACATCACCGAAACCCTCGCCTCGCCCGTCACCTCCGCGGAGGCCGCGCTGCGCCCGCTCAGCTTCGGCGACTTCACCGGGCAACCCAAGACCATTGAACGCCTGCAAGTCATGGTCGGCGCCGCCAAGCGCCGCGGCGACCCGCTCAACCACATCCTGCTCTCCGGCCCGCCCGGTCTCGGCAAGACCACCCTCTCGTTCATCCTCGGCCACGAGATGGGCCGCAACGTCCGCGTCACCTCCGGCCCCGTCGTCGAAAAAGCCGGCGACCTCGCCGGCCTGCTCACCAGCCTCGAGGAAGGCGACCTGCTCTTCATCGACGAGATCCACCGCATCCCCAAGACTGTCGAGGAATACCTCTACAGCGCGATGGAGGACTTCCGCCTCGACATCATGATCGACCAGGGCCCCAACGCCCGCTCGGTCCGCCTCACCATCCCGCGCTTCACCCTCATCGGCGCCACCACCCGCGCCGGCCTGCTCACCGCCCCGCTGCGGTCGCGTTTCACCCTCCAGACCCGCCTCGAATACTACGACATCCCCACCCTCATGGGCATCGTCATCCGCAGTTGCGGCCTGCTCGGAGTGGCCATCGACGAAGGCGGCGCCCGCGAGATCGCCGCCCGCTCCCGCGGCACTCCCCGCATCGCCAACAATCTCATCAACTTTTGCCGCGACTACGCCCAGGAGCGCGGCAACGGCAAGATCACCAAGAAACTCGCCTCCGCCGCCCTCGAGCTCCTTGAGATCGACGCCGCCGGCCTCGACGAGATGGACAAGCGCGTCCTGCGCGTCATCGCCGAAAACTACCACGGCGGCCCCGTCGGCCTCGGCACCATCGCCGTCGCCGTCGGCGAGGAAACCGAGACCTTGGAGGAGGTCCACGAGCCCTTCCTCATTCAGGAAGGCTACCTGCAACGCACCCCCCAAGGCCGCGCGCTCACCCCCAAGGGCTACCACGCCGTCGGCCTGAAATCCGCAACCCAGGATCGGTTGCTCTGAGCGCGTCACACGACTCTACTCCGGGCAAAAAGAAGTGGCTCACCACCACGAGGCCCCTATCGTAAATTCCATGTCCCAAACACCCGACATCCGCTGGCGCCAGCGCGCTCAAAGCTTCCGGCTGGCCTTCGCTCGTTTGTCGGATGCCGCCAATCTGGCGGCCACCCGCCCGCTTTCAGATCTCGAACAACAAGGACTCATTCAAGCATTCGAGTTCACCCATGAACTGGCTTGGAACGTCCTTAAGGACTATCTCGAAGCCCAAGGTTTCGTTAACATCATCGGATCGAAAAACGCCTGTCGCGAAGCCTTCAAAAACGGTCTGATCACCGAGGGGCAAACCTGGATGGACATGATCGCCGCTCGCAACCGCAGCAGCCACACTTACAACGAAAAAACCGCACGCGAGATCACCCATGCCATCCTCGCCGATTTCGTTCCGCGGTTTCGCGGCTTGCTGACAAAACTCGCCGAACTGGAGTCTCACTGATCATGAAGACACAAGCACACGGCTTGTCCGATCAAACGCTGGACAAAATCCGCGACGCGCTAATCCGATTCCCCGCTATTGAGCGTGCGGTATTGTTCGGCTCACGCGCCAAAGGCACGCACAAGCCCGGTTCCGACATCGATCTCGCGCTCACCGGAGATTCTCTCGACTGGCGGACAGTGGGACAGGTTTACGATGCTCTGGACGACCTGCTTTTGCCGTATGAATTCAGCCTGATCCACCGCAACGACGACACCGACCCAGAGGTTACCGCGCATATCGACCGGGTTGGGATAGCCATCTTTGACCGCAAGACGACCAAGCGCACGATCTCCCGCCCATGAAGTGTCCCAAGCCGGTTGGCCTATCTGGCGAGGACGCATTGGCACTGGCAAAATTGTTCGCGGCACACTGTTACTTGCCCAATCCCGATACGGCCAAGGCTCTGCCAACAGCCATTTTCCCGACTCTGCGAGATCCCCGGAGACGGCTGCAGACCGTAACCGAGGATAATCGCATCATCGGTATGTATGATGACAATACGACACCGCGATGGGCTCTGTTATGGTCGCATGGCATCGCCTCGGTGGCACATCAACGCAGCTGGCAATTCGCCCACGTATGGCCGTCAAGCAACGACCTTCGCCATTATACACGCGTGGCCAATCTCGCCATGGTTCCGGAATCCTTTGGCGGCTTGACCGACAAAGTCGGTCCCTTGGTCGCCTACCTGCGTTGGCATGCCTGGCAGGAATACCGATGGAGCCCCGAGGAGCGGTCTCCCGGCTACAAGCCTCATGGTTACGACGAAATTTCGTGGCGCTACTTGCCCCGGCATGAAGACCCTCGGGCTTTTATTAAAAACCAGCTCGAACGGCTTAACAACCAAACCGTAAACATGCTTCGAACCATCATCAACCAAGCATGAAGGACCAACCCCAGCCCGACGCCTACCCCCTCCCCGCCATGGGCGAGGAGGTGCCGCTGCCGCGCATCAAAGCGATCTGCGGGCACTACAGACTGCTCGCGCTCTGGGCCAAGATCGAGGCCGACCCGCCGCCGCGTCCCTTCAAGAGCGACGGCTGCACCGGCTGGGTCGACCAGTGGAAGGGCGTCAGCATCTACTCCGCCGGTTTCAAGCACGACCTCAAGTATTGGGCCGGCTACCCCGGCGAGGACGTCGAGCGCCTCGTCGCCGACGCCGAACTCATGATCGATGTCGCCCGCCTGCTCGGCGGCACCGCCATGGCCGAGACCATGTTTCACGGCGTGCGCGTCGGCGGCGTCGAACACCTCAAGACCGCCTTCTCGTGGGGCTTCGGTCGCCAACCTCTTCCCTGACAAACCCCACACCGCCATGACCCGACACCCGACTCTCACCGCCGCCATCGTCTCCCTTTTCGCCCTCGCCGCGCACGCCTCGCCCGTCGGCTGGGCCTGGAGCGGCGGAGTCACCGCCGACTCCGCCGTCATCACCGCGCGTATCGCCGGCGACGACGCCGCGACCGCGGCCGTTCGTATCAAAAAAACCGATACACAGGCAACGTCCACGCTCGCCGAGCCGATGCTCAACGGCGCGCTCCTCCGTTTCCCTCTCGCCGGCCTCGAACCCGACACCGAATACCGCTACACCTTTGTCGGCCCCGACGGCGCGCCCCTCGACGATGAAGCGCGCTCCTTCCGAACATTCCCCCGACCCGGCGAGCCCGCCTCATTTCGTTTCGCCGTCGCCTCCTGCGCCAAGGGCACGAATTCGGCCGTGTTCGCCGCCGCCGCGCACCAAGGCGCCCGCTTCTTTCTGCACACGGGTGATTTTCACTACTTCGACATCACCGAAAACCGCGTCGAGACCTTCCGCGCCGCCTTCGACACTCACCTCTCCCAGCCCCGCCTCCGCGCCATGCTCGCGGGCATGCCGCTCATCTACCAGTGGGACGACCACGATTTCGGTCCCAACGACAGCAATCGCCACAGCCCCAGCCGCGAGGCCTCGTTGCTCAACTACCGCCAACTCGTCCCCCACTACCCGCTCACCGCCGCGGGTGAAGACCCGCTCGGCCCGGTTGACCAAGCATTCACCGTCGGTCGCGTGCGCTTCATCCTCTCCGACCTGCGCAGCCAGCGCGACCCCGACGCCCGCCGCATAATGAGCGCCGCGCAGGACGCGTGGCTCCGCCAGGAACTACTCGCCGCCCGCGACGCCGGCTGCCCGCTGATTTTCTGGATGTCCTCCGTGCCCTGGAACGGCGCGCCCAACACCTACAACGACCGCTGGCAGGGCTACGCCGACCACCGCCGCGAAATCGCCGACTTCATCAAGGCCAACGGACTCGCCGGCCACGTCGTCATCCTCTCCGGCGACGCCCACCTGACCGCCATCGACGACGGCGCCAACAGCGACTTCGCCACCGACGGCGGCGCGCCCGTGCCCGTCTTTCAAGCCGGCCCGATCTTCAACAAAGGCAGCTACAAGGGCGGCCCCTACAACCACGGCGCCAACTACGAAACCCCGGAGGGCAAGATACTCACCCACTTCGGCCTCGTCACCATCGAGGACGACGGCACCGAGATCCGCGCCACCTTCAGCGGACGCGACGGCACCGACGGCCTCGGCGACAACGTGCTCGCATCCCAACGCGACACCACCGGTCCCATCGAGTGGACCCTGACGGTCCGCTGAAACAAAACCACCCGTTCGGGCGTCACACCTCCCATGTCCGACGCCGAACTGATCGCCCGCGCCCGGGACGGCGACCGCGACGCCTTCGGCGAACTCATGCAGCTCCACTACGAGCTGACCTTTCGCACCGTGCTGGCCATCGTTCGCCACGAGCACGACGCCCGTGACCTCTGCCAGGACGTCTGGTTAAAAATCTGGCAAGACCTGCCCGCCTACCGCGGCGACGCCAAGTTCACCACCTGGCTCCACCCCATCGCCACCCGCCGCGCCATCGACCACCTCCGCAAACGCCGCCGCTGGTTCGACCGCTTTTTGCCCTTCCTCCGCAACGACGCCCCCGACTCTCCGCGCGAACGCTCCGCCCCCGCGGCCCCCGAGCCCGCCGCGCCCGACGACACCCGCGACCACCTCCAGCAAACCGAGGCCGCCGACCGCTACGAACGCGCCCTCGCCGCCCTGCCCCCGCGCCATCGCGCCGTGCTCGCCATGCGCGAGATCCAAGGCCTATCCTACGAGGACATCGCCCGCGCGCTCCGCTGTCCCGTCGGCACCGTCATGTCCCGCCTGCACACCGCCCGCCGCCTCCTCGCGCAAAAACTCAAATCCGACCCGCAATGACGATCCCCCGCCTCCTCCTCTTCCTCGCGCTCGCCTGCCTCGTCCCCGCATCCGGCCTCGCCGCCACCTTCGAGGTCATCCTCGTCGTCGCCTCCAAGGAGCCGGGCAAGACCGACCAACGCCTCGCGCCCTATGCCGCCAATCTCAAGCGCCTGCTCCGTTTCGAAAGCTTCCAACAAGCCGGCAAGGGCAGCGCCAAGATCGACATCCCCGGCAGCGGCGCCATCAACCTCGGCGCCGGCCAGTCGCTCGACCTCGCCACCAACGGCGATCCCCAGTCCGGCATTCGCGCCCAGATCAAGTGGAAGCAAGGCGACCGCCTCCTCATGAACACCGCCCTCGTCCTCCGCCCCGGCGTGCCCGCCGTCCTCGGCGGCCCCGCCAAGGGCGAAGGCCAAGTTTACGCCGTCATCCTGACCGCCGAATAATTTTTTCAAAAAAAATCGAATAACCGTTCTCCGGGCTTCGTCCCAATCCGCGAACCCAAGAGAACACATGAAAACCAAATCCACCCTCCTGCTCGCCTTGACCGCCGTCACCGCCATGACCTTCGCCCCGCAGACCGCCCTCGCCGGCCACCGCGAGGACAAGGTCGCCATCGCCATCGGCGGGATCATCGGCGGCGTGCTCATCGGCAAACACCTCGAACGCAACCGCGAGCCCCGCGTCGTCCAGCATTGCGAACCCGCCCCGCGTGTGGTCGTCGTCCAGCGCGCCCCCGCCTGCCCCCCTCCGCCCCCCAGCGGCTACTGGCAGGAAACCCGCACCCAGGTCTGGGTCCCCTCGCAGTGGATCGAGAGCTGCGACAACTACGGCCGCCGCACTCGGACCTGGCAGCAGGGCCACTATGAGTGGCAGACGACCCGCGTCTGGGTTGATACCTCTTCCACCGTCAGCTACACCTATCGTTAAACCGCCTCCGGCACGCCCTCCCCGCCCTCCGGACCACCGCCATGAACTGCCGTCGATCCCAGCGCCTCCTGTCCCTCGACCGGGACGAGCCGATGCGCGCCGAGCATGCCGCCACGCTCGACGCGCATCTGACGGCGTGCGCGGACTGCCGGCGTCATCGTGACCTGCTCGCCGACGCCATCACCGGACTGCGGGCCAATCAAGAAAGTATTCAAACTCCGGATGCGCAGGCCGAGTGGCGGTTGCTCTCCGCGACGCTCGACCGACCCGCCAACCCGCAACGTCCCCGCGCCTCACGTCGCGCCTGGATCGCCGTCTGGTCCACCGGCGCGGCCCTCGCCGCGCTGGCCGTTGCCTTCGTGTCCGGCCCCTTTGACTCCGCGCCGCCGGTCGCGGCGACCACCCTCGCCCGGGCCGAGTTCGTCGAGCTCGGCGACGCCACGGCCACTCCGGTTGTCTTCGTCGACCACGACAGCGGCTGGCTGATCGTCTGGGCTGAGGGCGCCTGATAAAAACTAACCAGATAAGTTAGTTTTTATTTTCCGAGCGTGTGCGCCGCGGGGACCGGCGACCGCCGGCATAAAGCGCGTCATCCGGGCTCGCCCCCGGGCCGGCACGCACGCAACGTGCACGGCTCAATCATGACGCCCTTCACGACCATCCTCACGCACCCCGGCGGCGCCCACAAGGACGAGCTGCTCGCCTGCGCCGTGCTGCTTGCCGTCAGCCCCGCGCCCATCGTGCGCCGCGAGCCGACCGCCGCCGACCTCGACGATCCCGCCGTCGCCGTCATCGACGTGGGCCAGCGTCACGAGCCCGCGCTCAACAACTTCGACCACCACCAGCTCCCCGCCGACCACCCGCCCACCTGTTCGCTCACGCTCGTGTTGCAACACCTCGGACTCTACGCCGACGCCCGCGAGTTTTGCGACTGGCTCGAGCCCGCCGAGTGGTTCGACACCCGCGGCCCCACCCGCACCGCCAAGTGGCTCGGCGTCGAACGCGAGCTGCTCAACAAGGTCCACTCGCCCATCGACGGCACCCTGCTGCGGCGCTTCGCCCAGACCGCGCGCCTCGACGCCGGCGACCCGCTCTGGGAAATCCTGCGTATGACCGGCGAAGACATTCTCGGCTACGTGCGCGGCCTGCGTGCCCGCCTCGACTTCATCGCCGCCCGCGCCGAACTCTGGACGCTCCCTTCCGGCGACAAGGTCCTCTTCATGCCCCGCACCGAGCCGCTGCCCGAGGAGCCTTCTGCCGGCCTCGACCGCCACGTCGCCTCGCTCGGACCCGACGCCGGCGTCATCGCGCTCGTCTACCCCGACCGCCGCTCGACCGGCCACGGGCTCACCCGCTACCGCGACCACCCGCGCGTCGACTTCAACCGCGTCGCCGCCGAACCCGACGTGCACTTCGCGCACGCCTCCGGCTTCGTGGCCAAGACCACCGCCACCGATCCGGCGCGCCTGCGGGAACTCGTCCGGCTCGCCGTCGCGTAAAATCCCCGACGTATTCGACAGGCGAATACATGATGCGGATTTTCGCCTGAAAAAATCGCCTCGGGCCTTGTCGCCCGCGCCATCCGTCGCCAAACTGGCGCGCATGGCCACGTTACACATCGAAAAGAACCGACCGCGCATCGCCATGGTCTCCACCCATGGCTACGTGGCGGCCAATCCCCCGCTCGGCGCCGCCGACACCGGGGGTCAGGTCGTCTACGTCCTCGAGTTGTCCAAGAAACTCGCGCAGCTCGGCTACGACGTCGACATCTGGACCCGCCGCTTCGAAAACCAGCCCGAGATCGACATCGTCAACTCCCGCGTGCGTGTCATCCGCGCGCGCTGCGGCGGCAAGGACTTCATCCCGAAGGAATATCTCCACAACGATCTGATGGAGTGGAACGAGCACGCCCTGCGCTTCATCAAGAAGCACGGGCTCCACTACCAGTTCATCAACTCGCACTACTGGGACGCCGGCGTCGCCGGCCAGCGCCTCGCCGAGGCCCTCAAGGTCCCGCACGTGCACACGCCCCACTCGCTCGGCCTCTGGAAAAAGCGCCAGATGGAGACCGATTATCCGGACAAAACGGACACCTTCGAAAAGGAGTTCAACTTCACCGAGCGCATCCACCACGAGACCATCCTCTACCGCACCTGCGACATGCTCGTGGCCACCACGCCGCCGCAGCTCGACATGATGACGACCGACTACGGCGTCGGCGCCGACCGCGTGCACATGATCCCGCCCGGCTACGACGACAACCGCTTCTTCCCCGTCAGCGAGGCCACGCGCCAGATGATCCGCCGCCGCATCGGCTTCACCAAACCCACCGTGCTCGCGCTCGGCCGCCTCGCCACCAACAAGGGCTACGACCTGCTCGTCGACGGCTTCGCGGTGCTCGCCAAGCGCATGCCCGATGTCATCCTCCACCTCGCGGTCGGCGGCGACAAGATGGACAAGCACGAGAAGCGCATCCTCGCCGACCTAAAGGCCCGCGTGAAACACCACGGCCTCGGCAAGCGCGTGAAGTTTGCCGGCTTCATCTCCAACGAGGACCTCGCCGACTACTACCGCGCCGCCGACCAGTTCGTGCTCAGCTCGCGCTACGAGCCCTTCGGCATGACCGCCATCGAGGCCATGGCCTGCGGCACGCCCACCATCGTCACCACCCACGGCGGCCTCTACCGCGCGGTCACCTACGGACGCCACGCGCTCTTCGCGGACACCTTCGACGCGGAGGACCTCGGCATCACCATGCTCAAGCCCTTCCAGCACCCGAAGATCTCGCGCCGCCTCTCGCGCATGGGCGCGCACAAGGCCCGCAGCCTCTTCACCTGGACCGGCATCGCCCAGCAGCTCATCAGCCTCGTCGAGGGCCGCCCCTCCCAAAGCGCCCTCGTCGACACCGAGTGGGAAGAGCCCTGGAACGACGGCGACTGAGCCGCCACCGCATCTACTTCCAGACACGCGCTCAACGACCGCGTTTGTCCCCCCTCACCGCGAGCTCGCCGTCCCCAGGATGGCGAGCTCCGTCTTGATCGGGTCCAGCCACTCCGTCGCGACCCGATACTCCAGCTCGGAAAAATTCAGTTCGCGTCCCACCGCGGCTTGGAGAATCGCGCACGCCGGCTCGTCTTTCAGCCAGACGCCGCGCACCCAGCCATCGCCGCCGAAACCCAGCTCGTATTCCTTGGTCAGACGGTTCGCCAGCGCCACCAAGGCCACCAGCCCGCGGTGCTCCGCCGGCGCGCGCTCCGGCGCGTCATGATGCGCCACCGCGCTCAACACCGCCGGCGGCAAGTCCGCCTCCTGTCCAAAAATCCAACCCGCCTCGCGGTGGTCCAATCCCAGTCGCGCTTGCTCCAGCGGCACCAATTCCTCGCGCCGGCTCCACGCGATGACCAGCACCGCGCGGTAGGCGTCCGGTGCCACCGTCGACAAGGCGATCTTGCCCACGTCGTGCAGCAATCCCGCCAGGTGCGCCTGCGCCTCGCCGCCCAGACCCGACCATGTCGCCAGCCGCTCCGCCAGCGCCGCGCAGGCGGCCGAGTGCATCCACAATTCGCTCCAATCAAAACCCGGCGCCACTCCGCGCGCGTCGCCCATCGCCGCGAGCAGCGACGCCATCCGGCGCACGCGCGCGACGCCCAGTAGGTGCAGCGCGGTCGGCAGATCATCGACCCGCTCGCGCGAGCCCACCGACACGGAATTGGCCAACCGCAGGACGTTGACCGCCAGTGCCGGATCGCGTCCAACCTCCTCGATCAAATCGTCGAGCGGACAATCCTCGCCCGCCACCAGGCTGGCGAATCGCTTCGCCTGCGTCTTCAGGCTCGGCAGCTCGCGCAGGCTCTGCAGCTCCACCTGCGTCTGCCGCCAGTCGATCGGCGGCTTGGTGCGCAGCAGCTCCTCGCTCACGCCGACCATGCGCGACAACGCCCGCGCGGCGCGTTGCTCGCGTCGTTGCCGCTCCTCCTCGCTGCCGCGACGGGGCAACGCCAGCTCGGGCGCGCCAACGGGAACCGCAGCCTCCTTGGACTCGTCCTCGGTGAGATTGTGTTGAATGGAAAAACCCAGCCAGCGCGACATGACGCGCCTATCGGCACGCCCGCCCGCAGGCTTCAATCAAACCGCCCCTTTTACCCCCGCTTCACATCCCACCTGCCCCGCCACCGTCCCGCCGCCCAAGCGTCCCGTCGTCGAAGTTCTTTCCATGAACGGCTCCTCCAGTAGGCAGCCTGCTTGCAGGCGCGATGGACGTGATGCGACGAACAACGACAAACGCGCCTGCAAGCAGGCTGCCTACATTGATTTGATGGACTTCGATGACGGGCCCCAAGCTCCGCCTCCTCCAAAGGCGCATCTCAGGCAAAGAGTAACCCATTAGGTTACTCTTTGCAGCGGTCAAAAGGACCGATTTTACCTCTGAAGGGGCGATAAAGAGTAACCCAATGGGTTACTCTTTGCGGGGATCGAGAGGCCGAGGCGGGTCGGGGAGGGCCAGGACGGAATGGTGGCCGTGGGCTGGCGATGGACCCGAGGCGGAGCGGGCGGGCGGCAGGTTTTTGAGATGCGTCCTTGCGGGGCGGGCGGACGCGTTTTTGCCTCTAAAACCTCCGTGCCTGATCTCGCCTTCACCTTAAAGACCACCTTCGGCTACGCTTCGTTTCGGCCGCTACAACGCGACATCATCGAGACCTCCCTCGCGGGCCGCGACGTCTTCGCCCTGCTGCCCACCGGCGGCGGCAAGTCCATGTGCTTCCAACTGCCCGCGCTCCACCGGCAGGGACTCACCGTGGTGGTCTCGCCGCTGATTGCGTTGATGAAGGATCAGGTCGACCAGCTTCAGGCGGCCGGCGTCGCCGCGACCTACCTGAACTCCTCGCTCACCTCCGCCGAGGCCCGCTCGCGGCTGGCCGGTTTGCACCGCGGCGAGTTTCGCCTGCTCTACGTCGCGCCCGAGCGCCTCATGCTCGACGGCTGGCAGGAAAACCTGAAGGCGTGGAACGTGCAGGCGCTCGCCATCGACGAGGCCCACTGCATCTCCGAGTGGGGTCACGACTTTAGACCCGAATACCGCCAGATCGCCAACCTGCGCGAACTCCTGCCCGACATCCCGGTCATGGCGCTCACCGCGACCGCCACCGAGCGCGTGCGCGACGACATCGTCAAACACCTCAAGCTGCGCGACCCGGCGGTCTTCGTCGCCTCGTTCAATCGGCCGAATCTCTCCTACCGCGTGCTGCCGAAGGACGGGCCGCTGAAGCAGATCATCGAGTTCGTCCGCAAGCGCGAGGACGAGTCGGGCATCGTTTACTGCGCCAGCCGCGCGTCGACCGAACGCCTCGCCGAGGCCCTCGCCGGACGCGGCTACGCGGCCCGCGCCTACCACGCCGGCCTCACGCCCGAGGAGCGCTCGACCAACCAGGAGCTCTTCCTGCGCGACGAGGTGAAGATCATCTGCGCGACCATCGCCTTCGGCATGGGCATCAACAAACCCAACGTCCGCTGGGTCATCCACCACGACCTGCCGAAAAACATCGAAGGCTACTACCAGGAAACCGGACGCGCCGGACGCGACGGCCTGCCGGGTGATTGCCTGCTGCTCTTCAGCGGCGGCGACATCGCGAAACAAACCCACTTTATCGACGAGATGACCGACGCGCAGGAGCAGTCCGTCGCCCGCCGCCAGCTCAAGGTCATGGCGCACTACGCCGAGAGCGCGGGTTGCCGCCGACGCGAGTTGCTCGACTACTTCGGCGAGGCCTTCCCGTTGGACAACTGCGCCGCCTGCGACAACTGCCAAGAACCCCGCGAGACCTACGACGGCACGCTGCACGCGCAGAAGTTTTTGTCGTGCGTCTACCGTTGCCGGCAGGCCTCGCGCTTCGGCGTCGGGCTCAACCACATTTGCGAGGTCCTCACCGGCGCCGAGACCGACAAGATACGCCGCTGGGAGCACGACCGCCTATCGACCTACGGCATCGGCAAGGACCTCACCCGTCCCGAGTGGGCGGCGGTCGGCCGCGAGTTGCAACGCCTCGGCTACGTCATGCAGGGCGAGGGCGAATACCCCACGCTCGAGCTGACCGAGGAGGGCATGGCTGTGCTCAAGACGCGCGAGACCATCATGCTGACCAAGCCGATGGCGTTGCCCAAGACCCGTCGCGTGATCCGCCGCGAAGGCGACGTCGAGTGCGACGAGATCCTGCTCGCGCGGCTCAAGACCGTGAGAAAACAGCTCGCCGACGAACGCCGCGTGCCGGCGTATGTGATTTTTGGAGACAAGACCCTGCGCCAGATGGCCCGTGAGTATCCGGAGGACGCGCGCATGATGGAGTCCATCTACGGCATGGGCGAAAAGAAGCGCGCCGAGTTCGGCCAACTCTTCGCCGACACCATCAGCGAGTTCTTACGCGAGAACCCGCGGATGCAGTTCAACGACTGAGACCGGACGCGAACTACACGTCGATGAGGTCGACAAGACCTCCAACCAGCCCGACCACGTCCAATCCGTCGAAAGCCGAGCGCAGGGTTTTTTTCACGCCGTTGATCGCGACAGCCAGCAGCAGTAACGACACGATCAAAAGCATAAGTCCAAGCCAGAAGCCACCGTCCACAAACAACAATACTGCCCCCGTCATGGTCCCGATCGACAACAAGCCGATAATCACCCGCTTCCAGGGCTCGATCACCTGGATGCGAAGATCCAGCAGCGCATCGACCTGACCTTTCTTGGCCGGACTGCGCGCACACTCCTTGGCCAAGACCTTGCAGGCATTCCGCCTGAGGTATTCCTCGTGGCGACGGCTTGGCATGTGGATAACAGGGAACTACCGGTTGCGACTCACTCGCGCTTGAGGTCGCGGGTCATCAACGCGCGGAGGGCGTCGGCGGGGGGGCGGGCGGCGTAGAGGATTTGATAGATCTCGCCGAGGATGGGGGCATCGATGCCGCGTTCCTGGCAGAGGCCGTAAAAACTCTCGGTGGTGCGGTAGCCTTCGACCACGGACTTGCTGGCGGCGATGAGGTCGGCGGCTTTTTGGCCCTCGCCGAGGTGTTGGCCAAAGGTGCGGTTGCGGCTCCAGGTGCCGGAGCAGGTGGCGACGAGGTCGCCGAAGCCGCCGAGGCCATAAAAGGTCTCGGGGCGGGCGCCGAGCGCGGTGCCGACGCGGACCATCTCGGCGAGCGCGCGGGTGAGCAGGGCGGCCTTGGCGTTGTCGCCGAGGCGGAGTCCGTCGCAGCAGCCGGCGGCAATGGCATAGATGTTCTTGAGGCAGCCGCCGTATTCGACGCCGGCGGTGTCGTCGCCGAGGTAGACGCGCAGGGTCGGTCCGCTGAGCGCGGCCTGCACGGCGGCGAGGTAGTCGGCGTCGGCTCCGTCGGCGGCGAGCACCATGGCGGCGGGACGTCCGGCGGCGACCTCGGCGGCGTTGGTCGGTCCGGTGAGTGCGCCGACCGCGCAGGTGGCGGGCAGGGTTTCGCGCATGACCTCGGTGGGGCGCTTGTGCGTGCCCGTTTCGAGGCCCTTGCAGAGGCTGATCGCGAGCTTGAGCTGGGTGGCCAGACCGAGGTTCGCGGCGATGTGCTCGCAGGTGGCGCGCAGGGCCTGCGCGGGGCAGGCGAGCAAGACGACCTCGGCCTCCATGAGCACGGGGGCGAGTTCGTGGCCGAGTTGCAGGCTCAGGGGAAGCGGGTGACCGGGCAGGTAATCGGTGTTTTCGCGGGTGGAGGCGAGCGCGAGGGCCTGCTCGAAGCGGCGCGGCACGAGGGTGGCGGTGTGGCCGGCGCGAACGAGGTGGATGGCGACGGCGGTGCCCCAGGCGCCCGCTCCGATGATGGCGAAATTCATGCGACGAGGGCTAGGTGGCCGGCGCGGCGGGGGCAAGTCATCCGAGGGAACGGGGGATTTTTAACGCAAAGGCGCGAAGACGCAAAGCTCCGCGAATTGACGTTGTGATCAAACTCTTAGCGCCTTCGCGTCTTTGCGTTAAAATTTGGTCCTGATGCGGACGCCCTCCCCCGCGCATTGGCTCTTTCTCATTCCTCTTTATCTTTCTCGTTCTCTTACCTCCCGGTGCATGGAGAAAGAGGAACGAGAACGAATAAAGAGAAAGACCCAGCGTCAGGCCTGGGCCTGTTCCTGCGTGATGACCTTGGCCGGGGTGATCGGGTAGGCGATGAAGGCGAGGAAGATCGCGTCGTCGATGGCCTGGATGCGTTCCTGGATGTGGTCGAGGAACTCGTGCAGGCCGTTGGCGATGGCGGCGCGGATGTCGGTGCCTTCGAGCTGGGCGCGCAGTCCGGAAACGAGGCGGTTGGCCTTGTCGACCGCGGAGCCTTGCATGCCGTTGCTGATGCGCACGAGGTCCTGTTCGGCCTCGGCGATGGAAAAGAGGATGCTGCGCGGGAAGAGTTCGTCGCGCACGAGGTAGTCGACGGCGCGGTGGAGGTTGAGCTCGCCGCGGCGGCTGCGGCGGAAGGCTTCGTAGGCGGAGCAGGAACGGAGCACGGAGGCCCACTGGACGACGTCGAGCGCGGAGCCGACGGCGTGCAGGTCGGGCAGGATCATGAAGTATTTGACGTCGATGATGCGCGAGGTGTTGTCGGCGCGCTCGAGGTGGCGGCCTAGTTCGAAGAACCACCAGCCGTCGTTGCGCGGCACCATGGAGTCGGC
>JAUWBF010000071.1 GCA_030601755.1 Verrucomicrobiota bacterium
CGCCCGTAGCGGAACGGCGGAGCCGTTTCGCCTCCGCGCCCCGTGACACCAAACGCCACCCGCTGTCGGACCGAATTCGCAGCCTGCGGGTAGCGCAGGCTGACGACCCAAGGTGGACGCGGACCTCCGGGCCGCGTCTCGGCAGGGTAGTGTCCGCGTCTCCAGCGTCATCTCTCCGCACCACGCAAACCGACGCGGTCCGGAGGCCCGCGTCCACCTTGGCAACGCCGCCGCTTCCGCCCCGCAGCATCCAAAAACCAAATACGTCGGCCTCCGCATCGCAGCTCCGGCCCGCGCACCCACATCCCCCCCCCACGCCCACGCATACCCGGACACATCCCCCCGCATCCGGACGCAAAAAAGCCGGCCGACGCGTTTTTCGCGAGGGCCGGCTTTCGACAACAAACCGCTGGACTGCGGAAAGGGTTTTGCGCCCGGACCAAACCAGGCGCGGGGATCAGATCTCGTAAGCGGGGAGCTGCTTGTCCACGCGGACCTTGTCGAGCTTCACGAAGGCGGGCAGGCCGTTTTCGTAAGGCACCGGGGTCTCGCCCTGGATGAGGGCCTGGGCGTAGCGCACGAACTGGTGGTTCATGCTGACGCCGTCCTCGTTGATCCACTCGCGGGGGAGCTTCTTCACGCCGTTGGCGATGTCGGACAGCGGGGCGAGGCCGGTCTCGCAGGTGTAGTGGTCCGCGTCGCCGCGGAGCAGCGTGACCATCACGTCGGACTCGCCGCGGATGGCGGCCTGGACCGCCGCCTGACCGGCGAGGAACGCCTCGTCGGAGTCGGCCTTGGAGCCGGCGTGCACGGCGGCGCGCTGGGCCATGCCGAGCTTAACGGTGCGGGCCTTGATGGCGGGCAGGTATTGGTTGACCAGACCCTGCAGGTAGTCGGCGGCGCCGCCCAGCTGGGAGTGGCCGAAGGCGTCGGTCTTGTCCTCGGCGGCGACATAGTTGCCATCGGCGTCGACCAAGCCCTCGCCCACGACGACGAGGCAGTATTTTTCGCGCTTCAGAACGCGCTGCACATCCTCGATGAACTTTTCCGGAGAGAAGGCGACCTCGGGGAGGAGGATGATGTGGGGCGGATCGTGCGGGTGGTCGCGGCGCTTGGCGAGGGCGGCACCGGCGGCGATCCAGCCGGCGTTGCGGCCCATGACCTCGACGATTTGCACGAGGTCGTGCTGGCCCATGGCCTCGTTGTCGCAGGCGATCTCGCGCACCGTGGTGGAGATGTATTTGATGACCGAGCCGTAGCCAGGGCAGTGGTCGGTGACGGGCAGGTCGTTATCGATCGTCTTCGGGATGCCGATGACGCGCAGCTCGTAGCCCTGCTCGGCGGCGAGCTTGGAGATCTTGTCGGCGGTGTCCTGGGAGTCGTTGCCGCCGGCGTAGAAGAAGTAGCGGATGTTGTGGGCCTTGAAGACCTCGAGCACGCGCTCGAAATCG
This sequence comes from Verrucomicrobiota bacterium, assembly GCA_030601755.1. GTDB lineage: Bacteria > Verrucomicrobiota > Verrucomicrobiia > Opitutales > Opitutaceae > JAUWBF01. The sequence goes on from JAUWBF010000071.1 coordinate 1,452, forward strand.
GCCTGCTTCTTGAGCTTGTAGCGGCAGGTGCCGAGGGCGGCGCCCGGCGTGAAACGCAGGCCGCGGATGGTCTGCTGCGACTCGGAGGCGAGGTCGATCAGGTCCTCTTGGAGGATGCCGAGGACGCCGTTGAGGCAGCCGTAGATTTCCTCGATCTCGCCGTGGTTGAGGGCTTCGGCGACGACGCCGGCGATGCTGGCATTGATGACGGCGGTGGGGCCTCCGGATTGGCCCACCAAGACATTACCTACGAGTTCTTCGGCCATGGTGTTATTGGGTTGTTTTGAGAAAGGGAGTTGCGACGGACGTAAAGGCGCAAGGTGACTCCCGCCGGCGAGCGCTGGCAAACCCAAAGTTGGCCGCGGACGGCATTGGCGCGACTCATTGCCGGGACGCCCGGGCAACTCGGGCGCTCGTTCCGGTGATGCCGAGCCCAAATCCGGAGAACGGACATTCCTGTCCGTTTTCCCATGCGATTGGAACGGACAAGAATGTCCGTTCTCCACCTGCCCGCCGCCTCGGCCGCTCAGGCGCGTGGTGCCGGAAACGACCGTGCGGACTCCGGTGCCTCGCGGACCGCCAGCCAGCCCAGCAAGTGCAGCAGACGTTCGGCGTCGGGCATCTGGGTGCGGGCGACGAAGTAGTCGTGGATACGTTGGCGCGGCACCGAGAGCACGCGCGCCAGATTGGCCTTGGCGCCGTGTTCGCCGAGCAGCGGCTGGACCTGATCGACGAGCGTGTTCCAGAGCACGGTTTCCGGCCCCGGTCGCAACGTCGCGCCGCGTCGACGCCGCCGTTCCTTTTGGCGGGTTTCCGCCGCCCGCCGCCCCGCCTCGACCGCCGCCTCCCCCAGCCGCCCGATCAACTCCACCAACACAAACCGAGCAGGCATTTCCGGTATTTTTTGATCCATCCCCCACCCTACCCACCACCCGCCAAATTTGTCACTTAATAAGTTACAATTGGCATTTTTGATACATAGGTTACCTTTTACCAATAGCATAAGAACCCAATACCCTATTGGGAATTTGTCACTTAATAAGTGACAAATGTGGTTAGTGTGGTGCGCGCCCTAGGCTAGGGCGGGAGATGAGGAGACGGGTGACGCCGGTGGCGGGGGAACCGCAGGGAGGCTCAGAGGCCGAGGAGGGAGCCGTTGCGCTTGAGCCAGCGTTCGGCGGACTCCCAGTCGGGGCAGACTTCGGCCACGCGGGCCCAGAAACGGGCCGAATGGTTCATCTCCTTCAGGTGCATCAGCTCGTGGTGGATGATGTAGTCGCGCACGAAATACGGGGCTTGAATAAGCCGCCAGTTGAGCGAGATCACCCCGCCGCTCGAGCACGAGCCCCAACGGGTGCGCTGGTTGCGCACGGTGACTTCCTTCACCTCCATGCCGGTCACGGCGGCGAGTTCCCACGTGCGGGCGGTCAGCTCGATCTTGGCGAGCCGCTGAAAATGCGCCTCGAGCGTGGGCCGCAGGTCGCCGGTCAAAGCAGGCACTCGGAAGACGTCGGCCGCGAGACACACCATCGGGCGCTCACCGTCGGCCGCGCGGCGGATCTCGGTCAACTCGCCGCGCCAGAGCACGTGCGTGCCGACCGGCCAGGTGGTCGCGGCGCGGGGACGGGCGGCCTGGCGGGCGCGGGCGCGTTGCAACCAGTCTTGGTGCTGCTCGACGAAGCGGCGGGCCTCGCGCTCGCTGCCACGGGCCGGGATGACGGCGACGGCCACGCCGTCCTTGCGCAGGGTCAGGCGGTAGTTGCGGGCCTTGGCGCTGCGTTCGTAGACGATGGACGGCGAAGGATCGGCGGCCCGCTCGGCGGTGGCCGCGGAGTCGTCAAACAAGTCGTGTTGCCCGAATAGATCCACGTTGCGCCGAGTAAACGACCCGTGGGCGCACTGGCCAGAGTGTTGTCGGGGCGAGGGAGACAAAAAAACGCGCCGGCGGGGGGGGCCGGCGCGTTTTGTGAAGAGGTGGCGGAACGGACAGGAATGTCCGTTCTCCGGTGATCAGCGGCCGCGGCGTTTGACGCCGAGCTGGGCGATCGTGAAGCGCACGATGCCTTCGAGGCGCTCGACCTCCGCGGGTTCGAGGCCCTCGGCGTCCTTGAGCGCCTGCTCGGCACGCTTCATGGCGTCCTCGGCGGCGTTTTCGTCGATCTTGGCCTCGTCGATGGCGTTCTCGGCCAGGACGGAGACGGTGTCGCCGCTGATCTGGGCGAAGCCGTTGCCCACGACCAGACGCTCCTCGCGGCCGGCCTTGGTCACGCGCAGCTCACCAGCCTCGACCTGCGTGAGCAGGGGGAGATGACCCGGGAGAATGCCGATCTCCCCCATCGACGTGGGGATGACCACGGTATCGATGGTGTCGGAGTAGACGCGGGCTTCGGGAGTGACGATTTCGAGAGTGAGGGCCATTTGGAATTACGATTTGCGATTTACGAATTACGATTTCCTGAAGTCGTGAAACACAAATGGGGGCCGAACCCGGAGGTTTGGAGCCAATCGTAATTCGTAACTCGTAAATCGTAAATGGGCGGCGGCGCCGGGGCCGCCGCGATCATTACTTCTTGGCGGCGGCGGCGAGCACCTCGTCGATGCCACCCTTCATGTAGAAGTCACCCTCGGCGACGTGGTCGAGCTCGCCGGAGAGGATCATCTTGAAGCCGCGGATCGTGTCCTTGACCGAGACGTATTTGCCGGGGGCGCCGGTGAACACTTCGGCCACGTGGAAGGGCTGCGAAAGGAAGCGCTGGATCTTGCGGGCGCGGTAGACGGTCTGCTTGTCCTCGGGGGACAGTTCGTCGAGACCGAGAATCGCGATGATGTCCTGGAGGTCCTTGTAGCGCTGAAGAATGCGCTGAACCTCGCGGGCGACCTCGTAGTGCTCCTGACCGACCACGGAAGGCTCGAGAGCCTTGGACACCGAGGCGAGCGGATCGACGGCCGGGTAAATACCGAGCTCGGCGATGGAGCGCTCCAACACGATGGTGGAGTCGAGGTGGGCGAAGGTGTTGGCGGGGGCCGGGTCGGTCAAGTCGTCGGCGGGCACGTAGACGGCCTGGAAGGAGGTGATGGAACCCTTCTTGGTCGAGGTGATGCGCTCCTGGAGCTGGCCCATCTCGTTGGAGAGGGTCGGCTGGTAACCCACCGCGGAGGGCGAGCGACCGAGGAGGGCGGACACCTCGGCGCCGGCCTGCGAGAAGCGGAAGATGTTGTCGACGAACAGGAGCACGTCCTGGTTCTTCTCGTCGCGGAAATACTCGGTCATCGCGAGGGCAGAGAGGGCGACGCGCATACGGGCGCCGGGCGGCTCGTTCATCTGGCCGTAAACAAGGGCGACCTTGGACTCGGCGAGGTTGTCCTGCTTGATGACGCCGGCCTCGGACATTTCGTGATAGAGGTCGTTGCCTTCGCGGGAGCGCTCACCGACGCCGGCGAACACGGAGTAACCACCGTGGGCCTTGGCGATGTTGTTGATGAGCTCCATGATGACCACGGTCTTGCCCACGCCGGCGCCGCCGAAGGCGCCGACCTTGCCGCCCTTGGAGAAGGGGGCGATGAGGTCGATGACCTTGATGCCGGTCTCGAGGATGTCGGCCTTGGTGTCTTGGTCGACGAGCGCGGGGGCCGGACGATGGATGGGATACTTCTTCTCGTGGGCGACGGGGCCGCGGCCGTCCACCGGGGTGCCGGTGACGTCGAAGATGCGGCCGAGGATGCCTTCACCGACGGGCACGGAGATGGGGGCACCGGTGTCGGTGACGGTCATGCCGCGCACGAGGCCCTCGGAGGAGGACATGGCGATGGCGCGGGCGACGCCGGAGCCGAGGTGCTGCTGGATCTCGAGGGTGAGCGTCTGCTGGGCGCCACCGACGGTGTAGTCAACGGTGAGGGCCTGGTAGATCGGGGGGATGGTGTTGTCCGAGAACTGGACGTCGACGACGGGGCCGATGACTTGGACGATTTTGCCGGTGTTGCTCATGAGCGAATGGTGATGTTGTGAGAGGTTTTTGGATACGGCCTTGATCAGGCGGCCGCGGCGGCGGAGATCTCGAGGATTTCCTGGGTGATGGCGGCCTGGCGGGCCTTGTTGTATTCGAGCGTGAGGTCGCCGAGGAGGCTGGTGGCGTTGTCCTTGGCGGTCTTCATGGCGACCATGCGGGCGCTGTGCTCGGAGGCCTTGGCGGAGAGGATGAACTGGTGGATCTGGCGGTTCACGTAGAACGGCAGCAGGCTCTCGAGCACGGCGGCGGCCGAGGGCTCGAAGATCATGTCGCGGGTGTCCTCGGCGGGGAGCGCGGCTCCGGCCTCGGCACTGTGCGCGGCCACGAACTCCTTGAGATCACCCAGTGGGAGCACCGGACGGGTGACGGGCTCCTGCACGAGGGTGTTCTTGAAGCGCGGGTAGATGACCTCGATGGTGTCGATGGTGCCTTCGAGGAAGTGCTTCACCATGAGCTCCACGGCGACCTTGACCTCGCCGAAGGGCACGCGGTCATGGATCTGGTAGTCAGCCACGAGGTCGCGCTTGCTGCGGGCGACGAACTGGGCGCCCTTCTTGCCGACCACGTAGTATTTGGCGGGCTCCTTCACCTCGGTGACGAGCTTGAAGAGATTGCCGTTGAGCGGACCGCAGAGGCCCTTGTCGGTGGTGACGAGGAGGATGCCGCGGGTCTTGACCTCGCGCTGGGCGAGGAAGGGGTGCTTGGAAGCGTCGACCTTGTCGGCGAGCGCCGCCAGCATGCCGGCCATGAGCTGGGTGTAGGGGCGGCTAGCCAGAGCGGCCTGCTGCGCCTTCTTCATCTTGGACGCGGCGACGAGCTCCATCGCCTTGGTGATCTGGCGAGTGTTTTTGACCGACTTGATGCGCCGGCGGATGTCGCGGGTTGAGGGCATGTTGGATGAAAGTCGGGGCGGCGCGGGTGAGGCGGCGCCCCGGGTTCAGAATATTAGCCGTTGAAGGTGGACTTCCACTCGTCGAGGGCGGCGACGATCTTCTTCTCGAGGTCTTCGTCGAGCTTGGCCTTATTGCGAACCTCGGTGAGGAGCTCGTCCTTGCGGGTGGCGAAGAAGTCGCGGATCGCGGCGGCGGTCGCGGTGACCTTCTTCATGTCGGCGGAGTCGTAGTAACCCTTCTGCAGGGCATAGAGGGTGACGACCTGGAGCTCGATGGAGATCGGGTTGAAGGCGGGCTGCTTAAAGAGCTCGACGATGCGGGCGCCGCGGTCCAGCTGGGCCTTCGTCTTGGCATCGAGGTCGGAGCCGAACTGGGCGAAGGCGGCCAGCTCACGGAACTGGGCGAGCTCGCCCTTGAGCTTACCACCGACCTGCTTGGTGGCCTTGATCTGCGCGGCGGAACCGACGCGCGAGACGGACAGACCGACGGAGACGGCGGGGCGAATGCCCTGGTTGAAGAGGTCGGTCTCGAGGAACACCTGACCGTCGGTGATGGAGATCACGTTGGTCGGGATGTAGGCGGACACGTCGCCGGCCTGGGTCTCGATGATCGGGAGCGCGGTGAGCGAGCCCTTACCGTCGAGACGAGCGGAACGCTCGAGGAGGCGGCTGTGCAGATAGAACACGTCGCCCGGATAGGCTTCGCGGCCGGAGGGGCGCTTCAGAATGAGCGAGATCTGACGGTAGGCGACGGCGTGCTTGGAGAGGTCATCGTAAACGATGAGGGCATCCATGCCGTTTTCCATGAACCACTCGCCGATGGCGGCGCCGGAGAACGGGGCCAGGTATTGGTTGGCGGGGTTGTCGGCGGCGGGAGCGGCGACGACGATGGTGAACTCAAGGGCGCCAGCCTCTTCGAGGGCGGAGAGAGTGCGGACGATGTTGGAGTTCTTCTGGCCGACGGCGACGTAGATCGAGTAGACGGGGCGGAACTTGGGGTCGCCGGAGGCTAGGCCGACCTTGTTGATCTTGGCCTGGTTGATGATGGTGTCGATCGCGATGGTGGTCTTGCCGGTGCCGCGGTCGCCGATGATCAGCTCGCGCTGGCCGCGGCCGATCGGGATCATGGAGTCGATGGCCATGATGCCGGTGAAGAGGGGCTGGTCGACGGATTTACGGGCGATGATGCCAGGGGCGATGCGCTCGACGGGGTAGAACTCCTTGGCGTCGATCGGGCCCTTGCCGTCGACGGGGTTGCCGATGGCGTCGACGGTGCGGCCGAGGAGGGCCTTGCCGACGGGAACGGAGAGGAGCTTGCCGGTGGTGGAGACCTCGTCCCCCTCCTTGAGCTGGGAGACGTCGCCGAGAACGACGCAGCCGACCTCGTCCTCTTCCAAGTTGAGGGCGATGCCGGTGACGCCGCCGGGGAAGCTCACCATCTCGTTATACATGACGTCGGAGAGACCGTCGATCTTGGCGACGCCGTCGGCGACGGTGCGGATGACTCCGGTGTTCTTGCGGACGGCTTTGGTGGAAAGCTTCGCGATCTGCTGTTCGATTTGTTCGAGGACCGTGCTCATGTTGTCGGTAGTAAGGGCTGTGTTGTTTTAAGAGTGGCGGGGTGGGATCAGACGGCGGCGGAGAGCGCGGCCAACTGTGCGCTGACAGAGGTTTCGAAAACGTCGTCGCCGACGCGGATGCGCAGGCCGGCGAGGAGTTCGGAATTGGGCTTGCCGGAGGCGACCACCGGGCGGTGGTAGCGCTGGCTCATGGCGCCCTCGATGGACTTGAGGAGGGCGTCGTCGACCGGACCGGCGTGCTCGACGATGGCCTGACCGCGGGCGACCTCGCGGGCGATCAGACGCTGGTAGGCCTGCAGCAGGGCGACGGGCTTGGCCGGAGCGTGTTTCTCAACGTAGGCGAGCACACCGGCGACGCGCTCAGCGGAGAGCACGCCGTTGTCGAGGCTGAGTTGGAAGAGCTGCCGGGCGAGCTGCTGGGTCTGCTTGTTGCCGCGCATGGTTTGAAAAGATTACGGGTAGAGTCGCAGGACTCAGAGAGTGGTGAGCTCGCGGACGGCGGCCTGGTTGTAGCGGGACTGCTCCTCGGCGGAGAGTTCCTTGGCGAGGACCTGGCTGGTGGTGGCGACCACGAGGCGGGCGATCTCGGCGCGGGCCTCGTCGAGCATCTTCTTGTGCTCGAGCTGAATGGCGGACTCGGCCTTGGCGATGAGGGCGGCGGCACGCTCGGTGGCGGCGGCGCCTTCGCGCTCGGAGAGCTCCTTGGCGGTCTGGCGGGCGTCGGCGATGACCTTGTCGGCATCGACGCGGGCCTGCTGCACGAGGGCGGCGGCCTCCTTCTGAGCCTCCTCGAGGCGGGAGGCGGTGGCCTCGGCGTTCTTCAGGCCGTCGGCGATCTTGGCGTTGCGGTCGTCCATGGTCGCCAGCGTGGGCTTGATGGCGAAGCGATAGAGCACGAAGGCGAGGATCGCGAAGCTGACAAACTGCATCGCGACGTAGCCGGGCTGGATGCCGAAGCGATGGATCAGCTCGGCGGCGCCGGATTCACCGGCGGCATGGGCGGCGTCGTGGGCGGCTTCAACGGTGGCGGCGGCAAGAACGGTGAGCATCGAGGGAGAGGTTGATGGAAAAAGGGAAAGGGCCGGAACGGCGCGGGGCCGTTCCGGCAAGGAGACGAGACGGCTTACTTGCCGAGCACGAAGATGGCGAGAATGCCGAGACCTTCAGCGAAGGCGCCGAGAACGAGGGCCAGGGGAAGGATCTTGCCCTGAGCCTGGGGGTTGCGGCCAACAGCCTCAACAGTGCGGAAGCCGATGAGACCGACGGCGAGAGCGGCGCCGAAAACGGCGAGACCGGTGGCGAGATTACCAGTGATCATGATGTGTGTGTTTGGTTGGTTGTTTTGGTTGGCTCGCCGGCTTGCGTTTGGTGTGGCGCGTGGGCCCGCAGGTTGGCCGTCGAGAAAGTCGAAAAAATCAGTGGGCGGCGTCCTTGGCGTGATCCGCGTGATCGTGGCCGTGGTCGTCGTGATGATCGTCACCGTGGTTGCAGATCAGACCGATGTAGACGGAGGACAGCAGGGTGAAAACGAAGGCCTGCACGAGGCCGACGATGATCTCCAGGAAGTAGAAGATGAAAATGAAGTTGGTCGCGTGCAGGAGGTTTTCACCACCGAAGACGTTGCCGAAGAGACGGGCGGACAGCGTGATCGGGCGCATGCCGATGGAGACGAGCTCGATGATACCGACGAGGAAGAAGACCACGCTCAGGAAGTAATACATGCCCGGGTGGAGTTCCCCCTTGCCGGCCTTGTTGCCGAAGAGGTCGTGCCAGATGAGCTTGGGGCCGGCGTATTTGAAGATGAGGATCAGCCAGGCGCCGAACGAGAACAGCGAAAGCGCAAGCGTGCCGTTGGCCTCGGAGGTGTGCGGGCGGAACAGGGCGGTATCCAAGACGAACTTACCGGTCTCCGGATCGGTGTGGCCCCAGCCGGCGGTGCCGATGAAGGGAAGGAGGCCACTCCAGTTGTGCACCAGGATGAAGATGAAGAGACACAGCAGCACGGGGAAGGCACCGGGCATGGCTTTCTTGCCGACGATGGGCTCGAGCATGTCGCGCAGGGTCTCGATCAACGACTCGAACACGGCCTGGCCGCGGGTCGGGACGATCTTCGGCGTGCCGACCATCCAGCGAATGCCGATGATGAGCAGCGTGGTGACCAGCAGACTGGTCAGGATGCTGTTCGAGATGGGCAGACCGATGACGTCGTTGAGCGAAGACGGCGCCTCATGGCCACCGGCGGCATGGGCAAACGCCGCGCTCGCCAGCATCAGCGCCGTCGTGCCGACGATTTTGGTGAGGGAGGAAGGGATTCGGGGGGCCATGGAACGGTTCAAAAGCAATGGACCTAGGCAAACGCCCGTGGCACCGTCAACTCCCGAAATGGCTCCTATTAGCCGCCCGACTACTCATTAGCACAGACGTAACATGGCGCAGCGCTGCTAATCCAACACCGGAGGCTCCGGTTCCGGCAGGCTGCCGGGGGCGGGCACCGGCCCGGCCACGCGGCGGGCGACCAGCGATTGATAGCCGGCCTCGGCCCGTCGCTGAAACACCGACTCGCTCTCAAACGGCCACTCAGCCGCTTCGTCGAGGCGCCAGCAGGGGTGCGCGGCGACCCGCAGCGACGCCCACTCGAAGTAGTCGACGTGATCGGTGCGGAAACACAGCTCGGCCCCCTCCCCCGCCCTCGCGGCCAGCACGCTGAGGAAATCGAGCTGCATCACGCGGTTCTTCCAATGGCGGCGCTTCGGCCACGGGTCGGAAAACAAAACAAAAATCCGCCCCAGCCGCGTTTCCGGCGGCAACGCCTCCAGCAGCAGGCCCGCCTCGCCGTGGACCCAAGTGACGTTGGTCAGGCCAGCGCGGTCGGTCTTGCGACGGGCGCGCTCGATGCGGTCGGCCACCAGGTCCACGGCCACGCACACGTCGGTGGGATGCGCGGCCGCATAGGCCGTCAGGAAATGCCCGTGCCCGCAACCGATTTCCAAGGTGATGGGCCGCGTGCAACCGGCCAGAGCGCGAGCAAGCTGTTCGCGCAGATCGGCGAGGCGGGACTGACGAATGCTGAGGGCGAGGTCGAGCGGCACGGCGGGAAAAGGGGCGCATATGGCCGCACGCCCGCGGAGGCTGCAAACCGATTTTAAACCGTCGCCTCGGCCGGCTCCGGCTTGGCGGGCACGTTGGGCAGGGTGAAGTAGAACGACGTCCCCCTGCCCTGCTCGCTCTCGGCCCACACCCGGCCGCCGTGCAGTTGGATGATGTGCTTCACGATGCTCAGGCCGAGGCCGGTGCCGCCCTTGTCGCGCGAGCGGCCCTTGTCGACGCGGTAGAACCGCTCGAAGATGTGCGGCAGGTCGACCTTGGGAATGCCGGGGCCGTTGTCGCAAATGCCGGCCACGACCTCGCCGCCCTGCGGTTTGGCGACGATACGGATGACCGAGCCCTTGGGTGTGTATTTGAGGGCGTTCTCGATGAGGTTTTCCAGCACCTGGGAGATTTTCAACGGGTCCATCCACACGCGCGACAAGCCCGGCGCCAGCTCCAGCTCGATGCGATGGCCGGCGGCGGTGGGTCGCGAACGGTAGTCCTCGGCGACCTGCGTCAACGTGCGCCCGAGGTCGATCGACTCGCGGTTGAGCCCGGGATTGATCGACTCGAGTCGCGAAAGCGTCAGCAGGTCCTCGAGCAGCGAGTTGAGGCGCTCGGTGTGACGCTGGATCGTTTTGAGAAAATGCAGTTGGTCGCCCGCCGGGATGTCCCCCTGCCCGTCCACCAGCGTCTCGACGTAGCCCTTGATGACGCTGAGCGGCGTGCGCAGCTCGTGGGAAACGTTGGCGACGAATTCCTTTCGCACGGCCTCGAGGCGCTTCTGCTTGGTGATGTCGTGCAGCACGAAGAGCATCCACGGCAGCTTGCCGCCGTTGAGCGGGGTGATCGTGTTGCCCGTCACCTCGACCCAGGTCGACATGACGCCCTCGACGAACTCGATCTCATGCTGCGGCTGGGAACCCTTTTGCCGGACCGCCTCCACATAGTTGAGAAAATCGACGCTGTGCAGCACCAGCTCGAGACGCTGGTTGAGGATGTTCTTCGCCCGCGGAAAGATCCCCGTCAGCGCCTTGTTCGCGAGCAGGATGTAGTTGTTGGAATCCACGATCAGCACCGCCTCCTGCAGGCTGCCGAGCGTGGCCTCAAGCTGGGAGACTTGGCTGTGACGCTGCAGGTCCAGCTCGTTGAACTTCTGGATCAACTTGGCCGACGCGTCGCTGAGCCGCAGCCAAGCCGGATCAATGAAGTCCGCGAATTCCTCGCGCAGCATGGCGCGCCGCGCGTTGATCGAGTCGTGCAACGTCACCACCGCCCGGCGATGCGCCCGCAGCCTCAGCAGCGTGAACGCGAGGGCCAGACCCAGCAGCAGGGTGATGAACCACAACATGGAGAGTGAACAAGACCGCCCGCCTCGCCGGACTCAAGCCCCGGCCGAGTCGGCCGTCTCGGGAGTGTCGGCGCGTCGCTCGGCCAGACGATAGCCGACGCCACGAATGGTCTCCACCCAGTCGGCCTCGGAGCCGAGCTTTTCGCGCAGGCGTCGCACGTGCGTGTCGACCGTGCGCGTCTCGATCTCCGTCTCGTAATTCCACACGTTGATCAACAGGTGCTCGCGGGTCTGCACGCGTCCGCGACGCTCCATGAGCAGCCGCAGCAGCTTGAACTCGGTCGCGGTCAGCTCGACCGGCGCGCCGCCCACCGTCACCTCGTGGCGCTCGGTGTCCACGCTGATGCCGCCCGCCTGCAGGATGCGCGGGACCTCGGGGGCCGACTCGCCGAGCCGGCGCAGGATGGTCTGCACGCGCAGGACGAGTTCCTTTGTGCTGAAAGGCTTGCAGATGTAGTCGTCCGCACCCGTCTCCAAACCTTGGATACGGTCGGCCTCCTCGGCCTTCGCGGTCAGGAAAATCACCGGCACGCGCTTCAGCTTGGGATCGGCCCGCAGCATGCGGCAGATCTGGATGCCGTTCAGGTCGGGCATCATCACGTCGAGGATGACGAGGTCCGGCATGAAGGTGCGCGCCACGCCGACGCTGCGGTTGGGATCGTTGATGGCTTCAACCACGAACCCCTTGCCCTTGAGATTGTAGGCCAGCAGGTCGGTAACGTCGGACTCATCGTCCACCAGAAGGATTTTTTTTGGCTGATCGGCGTCGGACATGAAACGAGAATTTTACGGAACCGACCCTACCCCACTCAAGCGGCTCGGCCCAGCGGAAATCCGGCGTGTTTCACAAATGTTACAGCGCTACCCGTTTGCCTCAATCGAGGGCCTGCGCCTTGGCAAATGCACGGAATCGTGCCACGCTCCTTTTACTATTACGTTTATTACGAACAACTAATGACTCAAAAAAGTCCTGGTCAATTCGTAGGGGCTTTGCTTGCAAAGCCCGTTGAGCCTAGGCCCACCCATGAGGTCGCTATTCCCAGTAACGCCAATGGGCCGAGCAAGCTCGCCCCCTACCTTCACCACCAGCAACAGCGGCTGCAGCCCTATCTAAAATCCCCTAAACGGAGCCGTCCTCACCCACTCCCCTGCCCCGTCGGGCCTCGATCCACACGAGCAAAATACCGATGTCGGCCGGCGTGATTCCACTGATCCGGCTCGCCTGTCCCAGACTGTGGGGCAACAAATCCATGAGCTTGGCAACCGCCTCGGCGCGAAGCCCGCGCACCGTGCGGTAGTCGAGATCGCGCGGGATTCGCACCTTTTCCACCTCGGCGAGCTTGGCGACTTGGCGCTGTTCGCGCTCCAGATAACCGGCGTAACCCACCCGATAAAGCACCTCCTGACGCCACTCTCGGGGCAAGGCCTCGAACTCCGGAGGCAGCGTCATCGACGTAATGCTGCCGGACTGGGCCCGGCGCACGAGATCGGCCCAAGTCCCCTGCCCTCCCGCTGCGACCGCCTCTCCGCGCCCCGGACGCGTCGACTCCAGCCGGGCAATCCACTCGCGAATGGTCGCCTGCTTGGCCTCGATACGCGTCACGCGCTCCGGCGACAACAATCCCGCCGCCTTGGCGTGCTCCAACAGACGCAGCTCGGCGCTGCCGTGGTTAAACAGCAACCGATGCTCCGCACGGCTCGTGAACATGCGATACGGCTCGTTGGTGCCCTTGGTCACCAGATCGTCGATCAAAACGCCGATATAACCCTCGTGCCGGCCGATCACCAGCGGCACCTGCCCGCGGACCTTGTTGACCGCGTTTACGCCGGCGATCAGCCCCTGGCACGCCGCCTCCTCGTAGCCCGAGGTGCCGTTGATTTGTCCGGCAAAGAACAGATTCTCCACCTTCTTCGACTCCAACGACGCGTAGAGCTGGGTCGGCGGCGCAAAATCATACTCCACCGCATAGGCCGGCCGCAGCAAAACCGCCTGCTCCAAACCCGGAATGCTGCGCACCATCGCCAACTGCACCGAGAATGGCAGCGAGGTCGACAGGCCGTTGATGTAATACTCATTGGTGTGCCGCCCCTCGGGCTCCAAAAACAACAGATGGCGCGGCTTGTCGGCGAAACGCACAAACTTATCCTCGATGGACGGACAATAACGCGGCCCCGTGCCCTCGATCTCGCCCGAATACATGGCGGACAGATGCAAATTCTCGCGCACCAACCGCGATGTTTCCTCGGTCGTGTGCGTCATCCAGCACGGCACCTGGCGCACGCCCGGAGCCCAGCCGAGCCGCTCCTCGCCGGTTTGTTCCACGTGGAACAGGTCGGCCTCCGCCCGGGTATCGTGGAACGCGAACAACGTGGGCTCCGCGTCACCGTGCTGCGGCTCCATCTTGGAGAAGTCGATGGAACGCCCCAAAAGCCGCGGCGGTGTGCCGGTCTTGAGGCGGCGCAGCTCGATGCCGGCCTCCAAGAAGCTCGCCGAGAGCGTTTTTGCGCTAAAATCACCCAGTCGGCCACCTTCGTTCTTGTTTTGGCCGATGTGCATGAGGCCGCGCAGGAAGGTGCCGGTCGTCACCACCACGGCATGGCCGTGAAAATCAATGTCCAGATTGGTCCGCACGCCGACGACGCGCCCCACCTCGTAGATCAGCCCCGTGACGGTGGCCTGAAAGAGCTGCAGATTCTCCTGCAACTCCAGCACGTGCTTCATGCGGAATTGGTAGGCTTTTTTATCACACTGGGCGCGCGGCGACTGCACGGCCGCGCCCTTGGACTCGTTGAGCAGGCGAAACTGAATGCCCGTGACATCCGTATTAATGGCCATTTCGCCGCCCAGCGCGTCAATTTCGCGCACAATCTGCCCCTTGGCCTGGCCACCGATGGCCGGATTGCAGCTCATCTGGGCCACCGTGTCCAAGTTGCCGCTCAAGAGCAGGGTGGAGGCCCCCATGCGCGCGGCCGCCAGCGCGGCCTCGCAACCGGCGTGGCCGGCACCGCAGACAATGACATCAAAGGGAGTGTGGTTAAACAGCATGGGCAAAGGCACAGGGGTAGGGGAGGGTGCCGCCTCCGTAAAGCCCAGACCCCATGCCCCAACGCCGCCCCAATCCGGCACCGGTCACTTGCCGATGCAGAAGG
>JAUWBF010000055.1 GCA_030601755.1 Verrucomicrobiota bacterium
CGCCTGATCACATTGGCCACTACGCTACCGGCCGGCACCACGGTGTTCGCCAGCCGCGTCAAGATGCTGGGCCGACGCATTGAACGCTCGTTTGCCCGCCACCTCAGCGGACGCGTGTTCGCAACATTGGTCGGGACATTACTCTGCCCGCAAATCTACGACTCCCAATGCGGCTGCAAACTCCTTCCCATCGAAGCATGGCTCCGTATCCGAGACCATTTGCAGGAAGACGGTTTTGCCTTCGACGTGGAGTTGCTCGCCGCGCTCAAACACCATCACCTACCCGTCATCGAAGCTCCCGTCGACTGGATCGATCAACCCGGCAGCCGAGTGCATCTGCTGCGCGACAGTTGGCGCATGTTCGCTGCCGTTCTTCGCATCCGCCGCCGTTTTCACCCGTGACCGACTCCGCCCCCCTGCCCACTCCCGACCGAGCCAAGCCTACCCCCGCGTGGGTGTGGTGGCTGGCCGCCGCCCTAATCCTCGCGCAAGCCGTGCTTTCCTGGACCGCCACACTGTCCAAGAGCATGACGGTCGACGAGATCGCCCACCTCACCGGCGGCGTCGCGCTCTGGCACGGCGACCAGCGGCTGGTTCCCGAGAACGGCAACCTGCCCCAGCGGATCGGCACGCTCCCCGCAGTGCTGATGGGAGCGCGGCTGCCTGCTCCGGATGATCCGACCCAGACCGCCGCCGACGTCTGGCGCATCGGCAACAAGGCTTGGTTTTATACCCCGGGCCAAGATCACTGGCCCATGCTGTCCGCTGGGCGGGCCGCCATGACGGTATTCCTGATGGGCGTGGGCGCCATGGTGTTTTGGTGGGCGCGGCGCTGGTGGGGTGATCTGGCCGGTCTGGTCGCGCTGGGCGTGGCGGTGTTGTCTCCGACGGCTCTGGCCCACGGCGCGTTGATCACCTCGGACATGGCCGCGGCCCTGCTGCTGCCGTTGAGCGCCGGCCTGTTTTGGTGGCATCTGCACCGCGACGCCTGGTGGTCGCTGGCCTTGGCCAGCCTCGCCGTGGGACTCGCCTGCGTAGCCAAGTTCTCAGCCGTGCTGCTAGTGCCGACTTTTCTGTTGCTCGACGTCCTTTGGCTGTGGCGTGGCCGGAAAACATCGCTGCCCAAATCCCTCGTCGCACTGGCCCGGGATCATGCCGTCATCATCCTCGCGGTGATGGCGCTGATCTGGAGCTTCCACGGCTGGCGCTATCAACCAATCCCACCCGGCTCCGGGCTGCCCAACCGATACTATCAGCCCTGGGACGTTGCGCTGCCCGAGTCCCACGCCACTCGCAGCGCGTTGCTAGAAGCCTGCCGCGACTGGAAGATATTCCCCGAAGCCTACACTTACGGCGCCGCTTACATGACGTTCGCGTCGGACATGCGTCTGGCCTTTTTCAATGGTCAACTCGGCACCACCGGTTGGCGCATGTTTTTCCCGACGGCCTTTGCGATCAAGACGCCGCTCGCCCTGCTCGCTCTGGCCGCGTTGGGTGCCGGGGCGATCATCGCCGGGTGGAAGCGCCAATCTTCTCGCGCCAAGGCCGGGCTCTACCGCGCCGCGCCGCTGCTCATCTGGACCGCCATCTACTGCGCCGTAGTGATCAACAGCCACCTCAATCTTGGCCAACGCCACCTGCTGCCGATCTACCCCGGCCTCTTCATCCTGTGCGGCGCGGTCGTCCTTCTGGAAAGCCGTTGGTGCCTCTGGCTGGTCGGCGGACTCCTGGCCGCGCTGACGTTCGCGTCCTTTCAAATCCGGCCGCATTATCTGGCCTATTTCAACGAACTCGTCGGCGGCCCACAAAACGGCTACAAGCACCTCGTCGACAGCTCGCTCGACTGGGGACAAGATCTGCCCGGTCTGGCTGATTGGCTGCGCGACAACAACCCCGACCACGAACCCGTTTACCTTTCCTATTTCGGCGTCAGTAATCCGGCATACCACGGTGTCCAAGCGCGTCAGATATGCAGCCTTTCCTTCGTCGTCAGAAGCGCACCGTGGGAAAATCTTCGCGGCGGCTACTACGCATTCGGTGCCAGCATGCTGCAGCTGCACTGCTACGGGCATTGGGATGCGCACCGCGAATACAAATACCGCATACTGCGGCGCCGAGTGCAGAAACTGCTAGCCACCCCGCCGACCACCCGCGACGAACAAACAAAGCTCTCCGACCTACTCATGCAGACCGACAAGGAACGCATGTCCAGGCTTTGCCAAATCCTGCGAGAGAGCGAACCAGTCGCCATGGTCGGCTATTCCATTCTCATCTATCACCTGACCGACGAAGAGGCCCGTCAGGCCGACTTCCCCGGCATAGCGACGCAAGCCGCGCCCGACACGACGATCGCACCGTAGGCGCCCCGCCGGCCGGACCGCCTCAAGGCATCATCTCGAGCCACTTCTTGTGATATTCGGCGCGGGCTTTATTAGTCTCGCCGGATTGCTCCGCAGTGGGCGGCGTGGGCCTCCAGTCCGGATGGTCGTCACGAATGGCCGTTATGCGGAACAGCGTGAACCGATTGAGCGGCGTGCATGGCATCGTCCATACCGGTTCGTAGTCAAAATCAGGGCCAAGCCGATCACCCTGCACTGGGGACCACACGTTGGTGCGAGGATCATATTCCTCGGCGGCCAGATAGAGCACCTCGGTAAAGGTATGGTGCTTCCATTGATAACGGATGCGCTCCGGCATCGTCTGAATCTGCAGGACCGTGACCACGGCATTTCCGCCGGACAGCCAGGTGGATGACCCCATGTTATTAATAACCAGTCTGCCCGGCTTCCGATTTTGTTTCATCCACTCCCGCACCTTGTTTTGCATACGGGCCGTGTAGTTCAGCATGTAGAACCGATTGGCCTCGAGTTGCGGGACCGTGAAAACGGCAAACACCACCGCCAGACCGATCACGGCCTGAGGTCGCCAGCGGCGCAAGAAGGAGGCCGTGCCCAAGACACCCACAGCCGCAATACCCAGCCATAAGTGGGTGGGCAGGGCCAGTCGCTGGGTCAATGGATCATCGAACTGTCCCCAGAAGTAAGCCATCATCAGCAGCAGATGCAGGCTGAGCCCGAACCATAACAGGTGAGGCGCCCAGTCGACCAATGGCGCGAGCGTGCGGCGCTTGCAGCGCTTCCAAAGCAGCATCACCCAAAAGCCGGCGCAGCTCAGACCGAGCGCCGATAGCACCACCGAGTTGGTCGAAGTTTCCTCGGTGGAAAACGCGTAGTTTAACGCGTGGCCAACATTGTCATAGAAATACTGCAAACCAAAGGGCTGCCCTTGCGCTTCGGGCTTTGATTTCAGCTGCCAGCTGTCCCCCTGACCAAAAATGGCCTGCAACCACAGGCGAGGCACGAGCAGCAAAGGCGTCAGCTGCATCATCCAGCCCAGCTTGGGAGCATGCCCCCCGCGCCATGCCACCAAAAACGCCAGCGCCACCGGCACGACAAACACCACCGACTCGTAGCGCAAGCTGGCCAGCAAGACAAAGGTCAGCATCAACCAAGCCTCGTTATCCACGGTCGGCTCCTCCAGATACCAGCATAGGCCGAGTCCCAACAGAGTGATGAACAGCAAGTTCATCATCTCAAATCCACCAGAGTTGCCGAGATGGGCCTGCATCGGGGCCAACAGGAGCAACAGCGCCAGCACCGCGCCACCGAAGCGACCGGCCAGGCGACGCCCCAGCGCGTAGAGCGCCAAGGTCGTGAAAACCGTCATGAAACGCGTGACCCAAAAACCGTTGCTCTCACGGTAGCCGGTCAGCGCATGCGCCTGAGCGACCACCCAAGCATAGAGCACCGGACGCTTGTCGACGATCCCGTTCGTCGCGCGCATACCTTGGCCGGAATCATAGGCCCGGTAGACCAAGGAGGCCTCATGTTCTTCAAACAGCGCCTTGGCGGTCGCCAACTGGTTGGGCTCGTCGTTGACGATTTTGAGCCCCGGTTGCTGGTGCACGAAGACCGCCAACACGGTGATCAGCAGCGCAGTGCCCAGCCACGGAAGGTCGCCCTTCCAACTGCGCAGTCGCTCGGCCCAGCCGCCCCAGGCACGGATCATTCTCCAGCCTGCCCAGCCCCACAGCGCGACCGCGGCAAACGTGAACCAGTAGACCGTGTCGCGAAACATGAAGACCGCGGCCATGCCCCGCCAGACCACCTTGCCCAGCATCACCGCCAACAGGCCGATCAGCAAAAACAGAACAAGTCGTTTAGCCCCGTCCTTGGTCATGCCGGGAAGGCCCGATTTTGTAAAAAGCATAAGCGTCCAGATAGAGCGAACGTGCGCAGGCTCCGTCAAGTCACACAAAAAAACCGCCGGCACCCAAGGTGCCGGCGGCTGTTCAAAGCGTTCGTTCGCCCAGTTGGATTACTGGGTGAAGCTGATGCCGGTGGTGTAGGCCGGCCACGAAACGGTGTAGCTGACACCCTGCTGGAGTTGGGTCGGATAGGTCTCGCCGGAGGTGTTGTCGAGAGACTTAACATAGCTGTCCTGACCAACTAGATCGGCGGTGGCTACGATGGTGGTGCCGTTCTCGAGGAAGTATTGGTCGGCGGCAGCGGTGAGCTGGCGGATGTTGTTGGTGACGGACTTCTTCTGGCTCTCGGTGCGGACCTTTTGGAAGGCCGGGATCGCCATGGCGGCCAGGAGGCCGATGATGACGACGACGATCATGATTTCGACGAGGGTGAAACCCTTCTGGGAGCTGCGAGCTTTCATGGTATAACGTTATTATTTTTATGTGCGCGCCTCTGGGACGCTTGTCCGGCATCGTGCAAATCCCGTTCCAAACCTCAAGGGGAAAGCCCGCAGGGAGAATTCCCTATGCGACATCACCATTTTCAGTCGGAGGCCCGTCCTTGGCTTTTTGAGCTCGCCCTGCCCGAAAAATCGAACCGTGGTGATTCCGTTTTGCGTCAGTTTTTCAGTCCACAACCCCGTTTGATCGCCACCTGCGCGGTCCTTGCCCTGTCTTTTGCGCCCGTTTTGTCAGGAGCTGGCGGCAAAGCCGGTCCCGCCCCCACCCGTTTTCTGCTCAAAAACGGCGACGCCATCAGCGGCGTGGTGGTCGAACAGGACAAACAGACCGTGGTGATCCGCTCGACCATCTTTGGCGAGATCACCATCCCGCGCTCTTCGATTCTCCCGGCTCCCGCCACCCCCGCCGCCCCGGCAGGCGGTGCGGACTCCAAGTCCACCGCCGTCGCCGCGACGCCCACCGCCGCCAGCGTCCCTGCCCAAGCCTTGGCCAAACCGGAGCCGTTGCCGTGGCGCACCAAACTGGAGTTCGGCTTCGGCACCGAAAACGGCCGCAACGACGCCGACCGCTACAGCGTGCTCGCGCAGACCGAGCGGACCATCAACGCCAACTCCTACCTCATCGTCGGCAAAGCGTCCTATTCGAAACAAAACAAGGTCACCACAACCGATCGCACCGAAGCACTCTTTCGCTGGCGGCACAATTTCCCCAACCGCACGTTCAGCCAGACCCAGACCAATTACTATCGCGACCGCATCACCGGCATCGACGTCAACATCGATCAAAACGCCGGCGTCGGCTACCGCGTGGTCGACGGCGAACGCTACACCCTGAATATCGGCACCGGCCTGACCGCCCAATACCGCCAGGCCGCCGACGTCGAGACCGGCACCGGGGCGCTCGGCGAAGTGTTCCAGGATCAGTCCTTCGTATTCAACGACGTGACCAAGCTGTCCCAGAACCTGACCGTGCAATACTGGCCGTCCAGCCCGGACACGACCACCGCCCTTCGCACCGGTGAGGACAACCTCAAGTGGCGCTTCGGCACCACGCTCACGGGCAAGTTAAGCGAGCACCTCTCCCTCAACCTGCGCTACGAATACGACTACGACAGTGCGGTGGTCGATCCGTCCGCCCGCGGCAACCAGCGTATCACCAGTTCGCTCGGCTACCTCTTCTAAAAAGGAGGGCGGGCACTTCTGCCCGCCCCATGAGTGAGCGCGTTACGGATCTCCAACGCGCGACAGCAGTCGCGGCAGCGGTTTTCCCCACCAAACCTCAGCCGGCCTTTTTCTTCGCGGCTACCTTCTTGGCGGCGGCTTTCTTAACCGGCGCTTTTTTTGCCACGGCCTTCTTGGCCGCGACCTTCTTCGCGGGAGTCTTTTTCACAGCGGTTTTCTTGGCCGGAGTCTTTTTGGCGACCGCTTTCTTGACGGCGACCTTCTTCGCCGGGGCCTTCTTCGCGGCCGGCTTCTTCGGCTCGGCCAGCAGGGTCTTCACGTCGATCACCGCGGCGTCCTTCCAGAGCTTGTCCAACGCGTAGTTCTCGCGCTGCTCGGTGGTGAAGATGTGCAGCATGATCTGGTAGGCGTCGACCACCGTCCAGCCGCTGCCGTAGCCGCCCGCCTCCATGCCCGCGATCGGCACGCCGGCCTGATCGAGCACCTTCTCGGCCTCGATGCGCAGCGCGCGCAGGTGCGGCTCGGAGTTGCCGTTGGCCAGCACGAGATAGTCGGTGATGCTCGACTTGGCGCTCACGTCGAGCACCGCGAGGGACTCCGCCTTTTTGTCGTCGATGGCGCGCACGAGCTTGCGCAGCACTTCCAGCGTGGTGTCGGTCTTGGATTGGGTCGGCATGGGATTTTCAGCGATAGAGGCGGTTTCTCTCCAGATACTCAATCGCTTTGTCGGGCACCAGCCCGGCCAGCGATTCACCCCGCTCCGCCCGCGCGCGCACCTCGGTGGAGCTCACGTCCCACTCCGGGCCCTCCAGCCGGCGCCAGCGCAAACCGGGCAAACCCGCCGGCGGCTCCAAGCCATGCCCCGGACGCACCGCGCAAAGAAACTCCACCAGCTCCGTCAGCGCGCCGATCTCGCGCCACGCGCCCAGCCGAGCCAACTGGTCCGCGCCGATGATCCAGAAAAGCTGGTCGCCCGAATGCTCCGCGCGCAACGTCCGCACCGTGTCGATCGTGTAGTTGACGCCCCCGCGCCGGATCTCGACGTCGCTCACCTCGGCGCCCGGACAATCCCCGACCGCCAGTCGCAACATCGCCAGCCGGTCCTCCGACGAGGCGCGCACCGCGCTCGGCTTGAGTGGAGCCTGCGCGGCGGGGATGAGCAACACGCGGTCCATGCCCGCGGCCAGCGCCGCGCGCGCCAACGCCACGTGGCCGTTATGCACCGGATCAAAACTGCCGCCAAGCAAACCAATCTTCACGCCGCCAACGTGAACCCCGGGCGCCCCCCGCATCAACCCAAACTTCCGCCCGCCCGTCCGCGCCGTGGTGCCCCCGGCCGGACTCGAACCGGCACGCCATTACTGGCAAGAGATTTTAAGTCTCCAGTGTCTACCATTCCACCACGGGGGCCGTGGACGGACGCGCGCAGACTGCGGCAGCCCGCGCCGCGCGGTCAACGCCGACGTGCTTTTGGCGTTTGCCGATCCGCGACGACTCCGCCAACGTGCCCGTCGCCACCATGTCGCCCGCCACGATCCTGTTTTTCTCGGCGCTGTTCATCGTTTTCGAAGGCGTGCAGCTGGTCGTCGCCGAACGCTACCTCGGAGTGAAAAAGATCGCCGCCGACCTCGACCCGCGCGAGTCCGGTCCCTCCGAGCAAGTCGCCTTCGCTTGGAGCTCAGCCATCATCCTCTACTGGCTGTGGATGCTCGCCGCCCTGCTCTCGCCGCTCGGCCGCGTGCAGGTCGCCTGCATGCTCACCGTGTCCGTGCTCGGCGGTTCGCTGCGCCGCTCGTGCGGACTGAAGTGGGTGCTCGTCATCCTCACGCTCGAGGGGGCGGTGCGCATCGGCATGCTCACCTCGCTGATCGCCTCCGCCTGGCGCGCCCTCTGATTTTTTCAACCGCACTCCCCGCCCCTTCCCCAGACCGCACGATGCAACTCCTCGACGACACACCCCGCCTGCCCAAGCTGCCCTTCTTCATCGGCGACGCGCTGCTCCTGCTCGCCGCGGGCTTCATCGCCAGCCGCAGCGACGACCCCATCGGCACCGCCTCGTTGCTCGGCATCGTGCTCTGCGTCGGCCTCGGCGCCGCGCTCGCCGTCATTCCCTTCCTCGTCGACTACGCCCGCCGTCAGGACGAGGCACTTGAGGAGCGCCAGCAAACCCTCGCCGCCCTCGCCCGCGACGTCTCCGCCAGCGCCGAGCAGATCAGCATCGCCGCGGCCGCCGCCCCCGGCCTCGCCCAAAACGCCGCCCACGCCGGCAAGCTCGCCGAGCAACTGCCCAAGCTCATCCAGGACAAAATCCACCAACTCAAAGACGCCCTCGCCGAGGCCGGCGACGCCGAGATCGAGAACCTCCGTCAGGAACTCGCCACCCTGCGCTCCGCCGAGACCGAGCGCCTCGCCGAGGTCGTGGAAAAACTCGACCGCACCACCGTCCGCCTCGTCGAGCTGCTCGTGCGCTGGGAACAACTGCCCGCCCAGACCGAGGCCGCCGCCAAGGAGCTGCAAACCGCCCTCAAGTCCCTCGCCAAGGCCAAGCCCGCCTCGCCCCGTGCCGAACGCGTGGTGACCCCTCCGGCGGCCGCGCCCGAGCCCGAGCCGCAACCCACGCCGGTTGAAACCGTCGACGTCGTCGAAGACACACCGCCCGAACCACCGCATCCCGCGCGCGCCGCGACCGAGCCGCCCTCCGAGTCCGCGCCCGAACCGGAGCTCACGCCCGAGCCCGCCGCCGAAACCGCCGCCGACGCGGCCCCCGATCCCGCCTCTCCGTCCGCCGCTGAATCCGCCCCAGAATCCAGCCCCGCCCCCGAGCCGGAGCCCGAGACTGAACCCGAGCCCGCCGTCGCCGCCCCCCGACCGTCGCCGCGCCGCAAGGCCCCGCCGCCCATCGACGACAACCCCGACCTGTTTGAAACCAACGTCGCCGACGACGAGCCCGCCGAGCCCTCCTCCGCGCGTTCGGCCGACGGCGCCACGCGCCTGATCGTCACCGCCTACATCGGCATCGGCAACAAGCTCTACGTGCGCGGCGAGGGTCCCGGCCTCAGCCCCGACCACGGCGTGCCGCTCCAGTTCGTCTCCATCGGCAAGTGGCGCTGGGAAACCGACCACGCCGAGTCGCCGCTCAAGGTCCGCCTCTACAAAAACGACCAGATCGAGTGCACCGCCCTCGGCGAGGTCGTGCTCAAGCCCGGCCACCAACACGAAGTCGGCGCCACGTTCTGAGCCACGCACACGAGACCCGACCCGTTGCCGCCGGCCACCGGTCGTCTCGCCGCGAAAAAGAGGCTTGGTCCGCGTCCGCGGAACGTCTTAGCGTCTCGAACGTTATGCCGACTCCGCGCCGCCCCCTCTTCAGCCTGCGCCGCCTGGCCTGCGGGCTTGTGATCACCGCGTTGCCCCTGCTCGCCGACGAAGAGTGGCGCACGCTCACCGACACCCAGGGCCGCAGCCTGCGCGCCCAGTTCGTCAGCGCCACCGACGACGAGGTGACCATCAAGCGCGAGGACGGCCGGACCTTCACCCTCAAGGTCGACACGCTCAGCGCCGCCGACCAGAAGGCCGTGCGCGAGTTCGCCAAGAAGCCCCAACCCATTCCCGCCGGCGCCCTGCTCGTCGAGATGAGCCGCGGCAAGTTCGCCACGGAAAAGGTGGACAGCGACGTCATCCTCACCACCGGCGCGATCGTCAAAAACGGCCGCACCACCACCACCGAGAAATGGGGCTACACCGTCACGCTCCAGAACAAGAGCGCCATGCCGATCAGCGGCCTGCGCGCCGAATACCGCCTCTTCGCCACGGTCGACAGCGTGCACAAAAAGGAGGAGCAGGGTGCCATGAAAAAGAAGGCCTACACCACCAAGATCGACACGATCCCGGTGCACGACCGCGCGAGTTTCCGCACCGAGACCATCAACGCCTCCAAGATGCACTACAACGGCAACATCGTCTCGGCCAAGACCGGCGACAGCACCAGCCGCGAGACGCTGGTCGGCATCTGGATTCGCATTTACCGCGGCGACGAGCTCGTCATGGAGTCGAGCATGCCCGCCGGCCTCGCCGACAAGGAAAAGTGGTGAGCGCTCGGGCGGCGCCAGCGTGCCGGGCGGGGCTACGGACTTCAGGAACGTAGGGGCTTTGCTCGCAAAGCCCGTTGCGCGCGCGCCGGGCCATGACATCTATTCAAAAGTTCCTCGTTGAACGGGCGTCGCGAGCGACGCCCCTACGGAGCCAGAGGTTTGTTTAGAGCATCTCAAATGAAATGCCGCAGTCGTTTGGAAACGCTGGGCCTCACCTTGGTGAGGCCGTGGCGACGTAAATCCACGACGGAGGTTTGCTTTTGTCCAACGCGGCCGGATCAAGGTCCGGCCCTGCAATACCTGTTGAAATGCGCTAAGGCTCTCGAACGGGGACTCCGATGATCACCCGGCCGGCGACCAGTCGGCGGTGATGATCGACGAGATGCCGCCGCGGCCCTTCCAGTCGGCGATGACAGTGAGGCGGCGCGGCTTGAGCGCGTTGCCGAGGTCGTCGCAGATCTTGTTGGTCACGGCCTCGAAGAAGATGCCCTCGTTGCGGAAGGCGTGGTAGTAGAGCTTGAGCGACTTGAGCTCGACGCAGACTTCGTCCGGCACGAAGCGCAGGGTGATCGTCGCGAAGTCCGGATGGCCGGTGATCGGGCACATCGAGGTGAACTCGTGGTGCGAGTGCGCGATCTCGTAGTCGCGGTGCGGAGCGGGATTCGGGAAAGTCTCGAGGATCTTCGGGTCGGCCATGGGAAGGAATGAGTGAAAGGGAGTAAGGGAGTGAGGGGGCGGAGATCAATCCCCGGCTGTCACCACTCGCTCCCAATCCCTCATTCCCTTTCCCTTATTCCCTCCCCGCCTCCTCACGTCGCCGTCTCGGTGTAGCGGCTCTCGCGGATCACGGTCACGCGGATCGTGCTGGGGTATTGCAACTCGTCCTCGATGCGCTGGCGGATGGTGTGGGCGATGTGACGGGCCTGCTCGTCGGTGACGTGGGCGGGGTTGACGACCACGCGCACCTCGCGGCCGGCCTGGATGGCGAAGGCCTGCTGCACGCCCTCGACGGAGGTGGCGAGGTTTTCCAGGCGCTCGAGGCGCTGGATGTAGCCGGTCATGGACTCGGCGCGCGCGCCGGGGCGAACCGCGGAGATGGTGTCGGCAAGAATGACGAGGCCGGCGTAAACGGTCTCGGGCTTGACCTCCTCGTGGTGGGCGGCGACGGCGTTGACGACGATGGCGGTCTCGCCGTGGCGCTTCACGAAGTCGGCGCCGATGGTCGCGTGGCTGCCCTCGTAGTCGCCCTCGACGGCCTTGCCGATGTCGTGCAGCAGGCCGGCGCGCTTGGCGATGCCGGGGTTGAGCCCGAGTTCGCTGGCGAGCATCGAGGCGAGGAAGCCGACCTCGACCGAGTGATCGAGCACGTTCTGCGTGTAGGAGAAGCGGTATTTGAGTTTGCCGAGCAGCTTGATGATCTCGGGGTGCAGGCCGTTGATGCCGAGCTTCTGCACGGCGTCCTCGCCGGACTGCTGCACGTTGAGGTCGACGTCCTCCTTGGCCCGGGCGACGAAGTCCTCGATGCTCGCGGGGTGGATGCGGCCGTCCTTGACGAGGCCTTCCAACGCGATGCGGGCGATCTCGCGGCGCACGGGGTCAAACGAGGAGATGAGCACCATCTGCGGCGACTCGTCGATGAGGAGGGTGACGCCGGTGGAGGCTTCGAAGGATTTGATGTTGCGGCCCTCGCGGCCGATGATGCGGCCCTTCATCTCCTCGGTGGGCAACTGCACGATGGTCGCGGTGATGTCGTTGTTGGGCCGCGAGGCCATGCGTTGCATCGAGGCGATGAGGATGCGCTTGGCCTCGTTGTTCAGATCCTGCTCGGAGCGGTCGAGGATCTGGCGGCGCAGGGCGCGCAACTCGTCCTGGCACTCGAGTTCGACCTCCTTGCGCAGGGCGGCCTTGATCTCGTCGGCATCCATCTGCGAGACGCCCTCGAGGCGCTTGCGCAGGGATTTGGAGAGCGCGCGGATGGCGTCGCGGGCTTGGGAAATGGCGGCGTTTTCACGGGCGAGGCGCTCGCTCTTTTGCTCCAGCTGGTGATCGAGCAGCGCCAGCGATTCCTCGTGGGAACGGATCTCGCGGAGCTTGAGGTCGGCCTCGATCTCGCGGCGGTCGAGCTCGCGGTTCACCTCGGTGCGGCGGGCGGTCAGCTCCTCCTCGATCTTTTGCTTGAGGGCCTGCGCCTCGACGAGGGCCTCGCGGTGGGCGACCTCCTTTAGCTGGGCGGCCTGCTCCTCGGCGACGCGGCGGGTGTGGCGGGTGAACATCCACACGATGATGAAGCCGGCGGAGGCACCCATCAGCAGCACCACCGCCCACGACCAATACGGCGGTGTCGCGTCCATTTGCGCCAAGGGGGTGAGGGCGTGTGAGAGGCGTGCGGGCATCAATCCGACGACGCTTGGTTCGGTGAACGATAAGTTCAATCTTTCTTAACAAGCCGCCTTTTTCGCGTCCGGCCGGCGGATTTGCCATCGGGCAACGACCGGCCCTCGACCCAGCGTCCGGTCGTGATCATGACCAGCGGCGACGGCGGCTCGCCCGTCTCGTGACGCAGGCGCGCCTGCACCAGCAGGTCGACCGCGCCCTCGGCGATGCGCGCGGTGTCCTGTTGATGGCCGGCGATCAAGCCGTCGGGCGTCTCCACGTCCATGGAGACAAAGGCGCGGACCGCGGGATGTCCGGACAACGCGTCGTGCCACCGGTCAATGTCGCCGATGACCACGTCGGGCGAATGCGCCCGCACCCACTCGATCAGGCCCGGGCTCTCATAGCCCGCAGCGCGCCAGATGCGCTCCGCGCCGTCCTCCTGCCAAACGGTGAAGGCCGCGGCGTAAGCCCTGCGCATACGTTCTTCCAAATCATGCCTCAGCAGCAGGCATGGCCGCCGGTATCCGCGTTTACGAAGGCGCTCCAACACCAGCACCATGGCCGTGTAGTGACTGACGTGCGCGCGGTGCAGCCTGGGCTCGCGCAGGGTCGTGCCGATGCAGACCGCGCTGAAGGCGTTCCAGTTCAACTCCGGCGCGAGCGCATCGGCGGTCGGCGGCGGCGTGATGATCAGGCCGTGAATGCCGCGCGCCAACAGCATGCGGGTGAGCGCCGCTCCGCTTGGCCGCGCGGACAACACCACATGCTCCACCCCGCAGCCATGCCGCGCCGCGCCGGACTCGATGCCGCGGCGGATCTCGCCGTTGAAACCGCCCGCCGCCGCCTGCGGCTGCCAACGCTCCGGCCACCACAAGGCGGCCAATGTCTCGCGGTATTTGACCGGCCGGCGCTTCACGAAGCTCGTCATCAACTCCGTCACCATCCGGTCGGGCTCGTAACCAAGCTCGCGCGCCACCGCCAACACCCGCTCGCGCAACTCCGCCCGCATCGGCGAATCGGCCCTGAAGGCCCGCGACACCGTCATGCGCGACACGCCGGCCGCCTCCGCCACCTGCCGCAGGGAGACCACCGCGCCCGACGCGGCGCTCGAACCGGGGACTGGGGATGAAGCGTCCATACCCATGGCTTGTTACAGTAACACCCTCGTGGCAATGCCACTTTGCCCGCCGAACGACCGCGGGATGCGCCGCCTCCTTGTTACAGTAACAGACTTCGGGCGCTTGGTCGGCCAGACCGCGCGGTGCACCATGGCTGCAAATCCCGCCCCGCCCGCCATCATGACTACCCGCACCACCACCCTGCGCGCCTTCGCCGCATCCACGTTTGCCGTCTGCCTCGCCGGATCGTTGTCCGCGGCCACGCTGACGCTCGGCCCGACTCACGACGCCACCATCCGCTCCGACCAGACCGGCGTAAACACGAACACCAACCTGCTGCTCGTCGGCGACGCCGGCACCGCCAACCTCCGCAGCCTGCTCAGCTTCGACCTCTCCAATCCCGATCTGGTTGGCGCCACCATCAACAGCGTCACCCTCACGCTGACCCTGAACGACGGCAGCGAAAACGACGGCGCCGGCAACGAGAGCGCCGGCGGCCTGCTCACCATCAACCTCAACCTGCTCGACTCCGCCTTCACCGAGAGCGGCGTGACCTGGAACACCACCAATGGCAGCACGGCCTGGACCACCGCCGGAGGCGCATTCTCCACCCTGCTCTCCAGCGCCAGCGGCGATCTGGATGTGGCCACCACCGGCAGCACCTTCAACTTCGCCTCCTCGGGGGACTTCGTCTCGGCCGTCACGACCAGCGTCGGCGGCACCGGCATTCTCAACCTGATGGTCAAGCTCAACGACGAGACGGCCACGAACCGCAACGTCTTCCGCTTCACCTCCTCGGAACCCAACGCCGTGCCGGCCGGTTATGCGCCCGTGCTCACCATCGACTACACGGCCGCGGTCATCCCCGAGCCCTCGGCCTTCGCCGCGCTCGGCGGCCTGGCCGCGATCGGCTTCGCCGGCGGACGCCGCCGTCGTCGTTGATTTTCAACTACGCGCTCAAAAAAAAGCCCGCGACGCGCCCGAGGTGATTCGCGGGCTTTTTGTTTTCCGAGGTGCGGAGCAGGCGTCCCCCGTCCGGCCGCGGGTTCAGAGCATTTCAAGTGAAGTAAAAGCCGCTTGGGAACGTAGGGCCTCACCTTGGTGAGGCCGTGGCGCCGTGATTCCGCGACTGAGCTTTGCTTTTGCGCAACGCGGCCGGACACAAGGTCCGGCCCTACGATACGGCCACGACTCTATTTAAAATGCTCTAGTTGATGCGCAGTTCGCGGAAGGCGGCGTCGTTGAGCTCCAGCGTCTCGCCGAATGCCACGGGCAGGCGCGCCTCGCCGTCGACGACCAGCGGGTTGGCCGCCGCATGGCGCAGCCGCAGCGTCACCGCGCCCGGCCCGCGGTCGATGGAGGCGTCGCGGCGAAAGTTCGTAATACGAACATTGGTCATGCGGGTCTCGAGTCGCAGCAGCGCGATGTCGTTGGCGTGGGATTTGCCGACGGCGAAATCGTCCGCCTCGATGTTGTTCAGGAAACCCACGCCGTCGGGGAACGGAGGGTTCTTCTCGTCGAACACCGGCACCCGGCAACCGCGGGCGGCATCGCAGTTGATGGCGGCCACCTCGCAGGTGCCGCGCACGCCGCGGATGCGGATGTTTTCCACCGGCGAGACCACGCTGAGCAGTCGCACGAAGCTGTGGCAGCCCTCGGCCGCGATGTCCTCGATGAGGATGTTACGGATGGGACCATTAGTCATGCCCTTCACCTCGGTGCGGGTGAGCGCGTCGTCGGCGTTGAGCGCCACCATGTCGTCGCCGGTGACGCCGGGATGCAGACCTTTGATGTCGCGGATCACACCGTTCTCACAATGGCCGCCGAGGTGGATGCCGTCGTTGTTGGGCCGCACGCGGTCGGCGCTGAAACGGATGCGCTCGACGTGGAAATCGCGCACGTGGGTGAAGCGCACGTGGTAGGCCTCGGCATCGTGCAGGTGCAGGTCGGCGAGGCGCAGGCCGCGCACGTTTTGGAAGTGCATCATCGCGCCCGAGCAGCCGAAGTCGAAGAGGCCGGCGGGGCGCGCGTTGCCGGCGTTGTTGCCATCCCAGCGCCCGCCCTCGACGGTGATGTCGGTATCGCCCCCGGCGGGGTTGGCGTTGGTCAGAAAGTAGTCGTCGGGCGTGGTGCAAACGCCGTCGGCGAGCCGCAGCACGGCGCCGGGATCGAGGACGAGGCGAGTGCCGGAGCCAATGCGCAGCACGCGGCCGATGAGGTAGCGGCCAGCGGGCACGCGCACGGTGCCAGGGCCTTGGCCGAGGGCGCGTTGAAAGGCTTCACCGTCGTCGCTGACGCCATCGGCGCGCGCGCCGAGATCGTGGACGGAACGTTCGTTGAGGGGGTTCATAAATGCTTCATTCAAGCAGCGCCGACCACCGCCACACAAGCCGCCGTGACCTGCAAACAATTGCCGGCACCCGCGCCCGACATACGTCCCCGGAAAATACTAACGTATCTGGTGATTCTTTTCCGGGAAATCGCCTGCTTTTTCATCGGTTCAGTGCGGCGCAGAGGCGGGCACCGGCACGGCGTCAACAGCCATGCCGATGACTCCGCCCTGGGAGTTTACCTCTAAGATCGGGCGAAATTTACGGCGATACGCATCGGCCAAGACATGACTTGGTGTGCTCGAAACCCAGCCGGACGATGGCCTGAAAAAGACTAACGTATCTGGTGATTATTTTTCGGGTTTTCGGGCGATTTTCCGGGTTTGGCGGCGGTGGGTTTTGGGCGCGGGGTCAGTTGGAGCCGGGGCCGCCTTCGACGAGGAGTTGGATGGCGCGGCCGGTGTATTGGAGCGAGGCCTCGTAGCCCTCGAGGCCGGAGCCGATCAGGAGCTGCGCGTCGTAGGCGTCGTAGTCGTCGAAGGTGACCAGCGTGTAGAGTCCTTTCGCGATGGGTCCGGTGCGGGTGAAGTTGACGGCGGTGTTCTTGAAGACCACGCGGCCCTTGGAGCCGGCGACGCCGGTGACGGCGATGCGGTCGCACACGCCGGCATCGCGGCCGAGGTCGATGGCGATGGTGGAGTTGGCCTCGAAGACGACGCGGCCGTGGGTCGCGCTCAGGTCGATGGTGAGCGGCTTGCCGTCGGCGAGAACCGCGGCGGCGTCCGCGATGCCGCCGGGAGCCAGCACGCCACCGGCCTCGATGACCACGCCGTTCTCACCGGCGGGCGCGATGGTGCCGCTGCCGCCGAGCGTCGCGCCGGACAACACGCGCACGGAGCCCGCACCGGTGCCGGATCCGGTGACGTTGTTGACGAGCATGACGCCCTTGCGATGCACGGTGGATCCGGTGTGGGTGTTGGCGCCGAGCAGCACGAGGGTGCCCTCGTTGTCGTCGCTGGTCTGCACGGAGACGCCGCCGGTGCCGATCGTGCCGTCCGAGATCGGCGCGTTGGCAAAGACCTTGGCGTCGGGCGTCGTGAGGCGGAAACGCAGGACGTTGGGATCGGGGAACACGCCGCTGGCCTCGTGGTTGGAGGAACACAGGCCGCGGATCGGGCCGGCGATGGTGAGGCTGCCCTTGGCGACCTGGACGCCAAACAACATGACGTTGCCGACGGCGGAGGCGTGGGCGCGGTCCAGCGCCATGCCGCCGATGGTGTTCCAGCCCTTGTCGCTGTAGAGCAGGTTGGCGCCGATCTCGTTGCCGTCGGTGGGCGAGTAGTAGCGCACGCGCAGGGCGATGTCCTCGGCGGTGGTGATGTCGCCGGCGAGGTGGAGCTGGGGATACTTGCCGCTACCCATCTCGACGATGGTGCCGTTGCCGGCGCCGGTGGCGCCGAGGCCGGCGGGCGAGTTCACGGTAAGCTTGCCGTCGACGACGGTGGTGAGGCCGGCATAGGGGTTGTCGGTGGTGACCACGAGGTTGCCGTTGCCGCTCTTCGTATAGCCTTGGGCGCCGCGCAGGGGCGCGCTGATGACGTGCCACGAGCTGCCGTTGGCGACGTTGATCACGGGCGGAGTGCCGCCGGACGGGGACGCGAGCGTGATGCCACCGCCGCCGGCGTGCACGACCTTCCAGCCGTTGCCGCCGGCCTTGACGCCATTGAGGTCCAGTCGACCGAGGGTGACGTTGGTGTCGAGCTTCACGGCCTTGAGGTCGCGTGTCTCGGTGGTGAGCGAGGCGGTGGCGCCGACGCCGCCGGGCACGATGCCGCCGGTCCAGTTGCGGGCGCTGTTCCAATCGCCGCCGGCGTTGGTGCTGGCCCAGGTGCCGTCGGCGGCGAGGGCGGGGTTGGCGAGAAGGAGCGCGGCCAGCGCCGCGGGGACGCCTACGGCGAGTGTCTTGGTATTCATGATTCGGATATGGATGCGGTTGGCGCGGAGGGCGGTCACATGCGGTTGCGCAGTTTCCCGCGCAGGCGGTAGCGATACATCTTCTCGCCGATCTCGCGGGAGGCCTTGGCGAGTTCCTCGTAGGGCGTGTCGGCGACGTCAACGAAGCCGATCTGGTAACCCTCGCCGTCCCAGCGGCCGGTGAGCGGCTGGTCGCGATACTGGAACCAGTGCGCACCGACGATGTTGGGATTGGCAAGCGCGCCCTGCAGGAAGCGGGTATAGGCGAGCGCACGCTCCTTCTGGGTGATGCCGGTGGGCACGAGGCCGGGGGCGAACATGCCGCGATCGAGGATGCCGAAGTGGAACTCGCCGATGATGACGGGCATGTCGGGGAAATCCACGCCGACACCGAGGTTGGCCACGCTGTGGGCGTAGACGTTCACGGTGAGCACGTCGCAGTATTGCTTGCTGGCCTTGAAGAGCGCGGGGCGCACGGCATCGGTCGAGATGAAGCGGCTGCCGAGGTAGAGGCGGTGCGGGGCGCGGCTCTTGATGGCGTCGCGGCAGAGGCGGAAGTATTGGTCGACGGCCTTCTCGAAGAAGACGTTGGAGTCGGCCTTGTAGCCCTTGGACTCGGGCACGTCGGTGCGCTCAAGCAGGGCGTCCCAGCCGGCGTAGTCGGTTTTCCATGACGCGTTGAGCTTTTCGATGGTGTCGTATTTGGCGCGCAGGTCCCGAACGAACTCGCGCTTGGCGGCCTGCTTGGCGGGGCTTTTTAGCACGATGTCGCCGAAGATCTGCCGGCCGCGGTTGCCGTAGTTGAGCTCGTTGTCGATGAAGTAGCCGATGCACCACGGATCGGTGAGCGACTCCTCGACGAAGGGGTTTTTCTTGATGGCGTTGGGGATGAGGTCGGCCATGGCCTTCACGTAGGCGGGGTCAAAGACGTCGTAGAACTTGATCTTCCCGCCGGCGATGCGCGGGAGCGCGTAGTCGTAATCGGTGAGCTGCATGGCGTAGGGCGCGCGACGCAGGCTCATGAGCTCGGAGCGGGACCAGTTGCCGACGGTGTTGAAGCCCCAGGCGTCCATGCGGTCGGCGAGGGTCTGGTAGTAGGCGGGGCCGTAGTCCTTGGTGCCGTATTTGATCTCCAGGTTCCAGGCGTTGAAAGGGGCTTCGGTGGTCTTGACGGGGAAGTCGAACCAGCGCTCGTGACGGGTGGTCTTGGTGGCGTCGGTGCTGGCCTGCAGCACGTCGAGTCCGTGCGAGAAGAAGAGCCGGCCCTCGGGGTCGACGAGCCACCACTTGCCCTGGTATTTCTCGGTGCGGAAGTAGCCGGTGGCCTCGAGCTGCGGTCCCTTGGCCCAGCCGCCGAAGCGGTTCCACGCGGAGGGGCGGCGGACCTTGGCGAGCGCGGCGGCCTCGCGCTCGCGCGCCTTCACGAGGTCGGCGTCGGAGCGGATTTTCTCGGGCCAGTCGCCGTGGACGTATTGGCCGTAGCGGTCGATGAAGGGGAAGAATTTTTCCGCGGGCACGGCGGCGGCGGTGTCGGCCGCGCCCTCGATGCGGAGGTTGGAGACTTCGCAGTCGACGAGGCCGGGCGCGGCGCCTTCGAAGGGCCACTGCATGTCGAGGGCGATCCAGTTGACGCGGCTCGAGTCGATGGTGCGCGGGCCGGGCACGCCCTCGGGGCTGTCGTAGATGGCGCGGTGCGGGATGTGCACGCGCACGGTGCGCTTCTCGCCGGGGTTGAGGGCGATGCCGCCGTTGACCATGGCGAAGGCCTTGGTGCCGGCCTCGCCGCTGGAGAGGTGCACGGTGATGCGCAGCTGGCGGTCGCGGGAGAGGTTCTTGATGTCAAGGGACACGGCGCGTCCCTCGGAGAAGTCCCAGTGATCGGAACCGGCGGGCGGGAGGATGCGCACGCCGGAGTCGTGGTGCGGATCGTCGAAGCGGAGGCCGAAGGCGTTTTTGCGCCAATCGACCTTGGCGGTGCCACGGGCGTCGAGCTGGGCTTCCGCGAGGGGAAGCGGCCCGGCCATGGCGGCGGTGGTGAGCAGTGCGGCGGATGCGAGGAGGAGTTTGGCTAGCATGGTATGGGAAAAAGTCGGTTAACGCGTGACGGCGGCGAGGGCCGGGGACGGCTGGTCGTCGGGTGGAGCGGGCAGGTCGCGCACGATCACGACGCGGGGCGTGCCGTCGAGGTTGGGGAAGACGACGAGCATCATCTTGTCCCGCTCGGGTCGCATGACGGCGGTGGAGAGAATGCGGTCCCAGCGGCCGGTGTGTTCGACGGCGAGTTTCATCGGCACGTCGGGTCGGTCGGCCGGCATGGCGAGGTCGGTGACGCCGCGCGAGGCGATCATCGATTGCGAGCCGCCGATGCGCGCGGCGAGCGGCGTGGGCAGGAGGTTGAGCACGCGCACGGAGCCGGCCGGCACCTGCGGCCCCCAGCACTCGACGGGATAGAAGGCGAAGGGGAAGGCGGCGTTGCGGGGATTACGCACGACGAGGACGAGGATGCCCTGCCAGTCGGCGGGGCAACGCAGCTCGCCGAGCGGCTCGACGGGCGTGTCGGCGGATGCGCCGGCGGCGGGCGGCGGGTTGCCCGCGTCGGCGTCGGCGGCTTGCGCGGGGAGGAGCGGCGCGGGGATGGGACCGACGTAGTCGAGCGGCGACGAAAAGGCGTTGGGGTTGAGGGTGACGGCGACGGTCTCGCGGCCGTTGCGCAGGGCAAAGCGGGCCTGCGGGTTTTCGGTGCGCTCTTCGGGAAAGGTGAAGCCGGCGTAATAGAAACGCAGCGAACGCGCGGCGGGCTCACCGGGCTGTTGCGCGAAGGCAGACGCGGCGATGACGGGCAGAAGGAGCAGGATTACGGAAAGCGGGCGCATGGTGCGAAAGGGGTTTATCGGTTCAGATTTCCTCGGGGCTAAGCCAACGGAAGGATACGACACGGAAGCGGCGGCCGAGGTCGCGATTTTCCTGGGTGAGGTCGGCGACCGCGTCCCACGGACTGTTGGCATCGGAGACGTATTCGGGCACGCGCTGAACGACGGCCTCGCACCAGGCGCGCGACTGGATGCGGTCGGGGTCGGTGGCGGCGCGCAGCGGGTCGATGGTCTCGCCGTAGGCGCGAATGGTGAAGGTGTCGGAGCGCGCGGCGAGCGACGGGCCGAGCGGTTGCAGCAGGTCGGCCTGGGTGATCCAGCCGGGGACATTGGCGGCGGTGGGGCCTTGGTCGATGGCCTCGACCATGGCGGTGGAGCCGGCACCCTTGCCGGGCAGGAGCACCTGCTGGCCGGAGGCGAAGGCGGCGCCATTGAGACCGGCGTCCTCGATGGCCTGGGCGAGCGCGCCGCGCAGGCGGTTGTCGACACCGGAGACCGAGCCCGTGGTGAGCGAACGGTTCACAAAGTCGGCGATGGAGAGAAACGGTCCGCGGCGGCGAACCTGCGTGACCATGGCGTCGGCGAGGTCGTCGATCTCGTCCCCGGTGAGGAAGCGCTGACCGGCGTAGGCCTCGGCCTCCATGCCGGCGTCGGTGGTGGAGCCGGGGTCGAGCACGAGCGTGTCGTCGATCGGGTATGCGAGACGTGGATACGGCGACTCGGAGGCGCGGCGGTTGGCGCCGAGGGGGACGTTGTTGAGGCCGCCGAGGAAGGCTCGCCAGGCCTCGCGGGAAACGGAGTTCACGTTGAACGCTCCGTCGACGAGCAGGGTGGCGGCGGATTTCTGCGCGTCGCGCAGGTCGGCGTCAGGCGTGGTCGTGCCGCGGTCGTGGAGCACGAGGCGGGGATTGGGCAGCGGGAACTCGACGGCGGTCGACGCGGCGGCGGCGGGCACGGTGGAGAGGAAGTAGCCGTCCCAGAGCGCGCGGTTGAGCAGGTAGGAGTGATCGAAGACGCGGGCAGACGGCTGGTAGGTTTTGAAACCGTTGTTGCCGATGTTGATGTCGGTCCAAGCGCGCCAGGGCGCGTCGAGGGTGGCGCGCGGGTCGACCAGCGAGTTGCCGACGGCGTAGGCGGGCGAGGCGTTGGCGGCGAAGGGCACGCCGTTGTCGCGGTAGAGCTGGGCGTGCTGGAACTCGCCGAGCGAGACGACGGGGTGCTCGGCGCGCGGGATGTTGAAGAGCGTGACGACGGACTCGCCCGTGCCGTCCCAGGTGACCTGACTCATGCCGACGAAGGCACGGCCGGTGTCGGGGTCGCAGGGGATGGCGGCGTCGGCGTTGATCGGATCGAAGGAGCCCGCGCCAAACCCCGAGGCGCCGTTGTCCAAGGCGAAGTTGTAGGACGGGTTGGTGTGGTAGTAGCCGTCGCCGAGATTGGTGTTCTGCATCTCGAACGGCGTGCGAGCCGCGTAGGGCGCGCGTGGATTGTAGCCGGCAAGCCAGCGGGTGGGACGATTCTTGTAGGTGGACGGTGAGAGCGTGCTGGCGGCGGTGGTGCGGAGCGCCCAACGATGGCCGATGTAGCCGACGCTCTGGGTGCCGGAGTAGCCGTCGAGACCGCGGTAAAGCAGGACATCGCGGGCCCAGCGCAGCTTGAAGGCGTCGTCGTAGTTGTTGTTCTGCGTGACGGTTTGCAGGACCTCGCCGGAGGAGGTGGCGAGCACGAGCTTGTCGTCACGCACGACGGGCTCGGTCTGGCCGGCCCCGATGGGCGTGGAGGGGACGGTCTGGGTTTGCGAGACCCACGAGGGGAAGTTGTTGGGGCCGCCGCTGCTGTTGGTGCCGCGCCATAGGCTGACCATGTATTTGGAGTTGTCGCCGCCGGTGAGCGGAAAGCTGTTGCCGCCGACCACGATGGCACGGGAGCCGCCGCTGTTCCATCCGCGGCGCAAGGTGTAGCGGGTGAAGTTGTCCACCGTGTAGTAGATATCCGATGACAACGTGTAGACGTAGGCCTCGCCCGGCGCCATGTCGCCGCTTTGCACGGTGACGTTGAGGCCGTTGACCCAGGGCGAGTTGAGTTGCGCGTCGGCGGAGACGGCGGCGGGCACCTGCGAGTAGGTCGTCGCGGCGTTGCGCGCAGAGACCCGCATGAAGGTGACATCGCCGCCGTTGATCGAATAGGTCAGGCGGTAGGCGTGGTCGCGCAGCGTGACGTTGTAGGGATTCCAAAGCACCACGGCGGGATAGTAGCGCAGTTCGAGGCCGCAGCCGCTGGTGCTCAGACCGGTGACGCGTCCTTCGACATACATTTGCCACGAGGCGACGACGGGAAAAACGCCCTGGCTCGCCGGCTTGGTCGGGTCGGAGACGCCGTCGACATACGGACGCGGCGAGAGCGCGAGCGCGGAGCC